>JAKLHG010000524.1 GCA_022710255.1 Candidatus Hydrogenedentota bacterium | reverse complement strand
CCTCCTTCGCCGCGCAAATGCCGCTGCCGGGCGGTATCTCGGTAATCTCGCAGTCCGGCGCGTTGTGTACCGCCATTCTGGACTGGGCGGAAGGGCGCGGCGTAGGCCTGGCCAAGCTCATCAGCATCGGCAATAAGGCGGATATCTCCGAAACCGACCTGCTGAAAGCGCTGGCGCAAGATGCGCAGACCAAAGTCATTGCCGCCTACCTGGAAAGCATTACCAATGGCCCCGAGTTCATCCGCGTTGCCGAAGAAGTGTCCAAGTACAAGCCCGTGGTGATCTTGAAAGCGGGAACGACCGCCGCGGGCGGTAAGGCCGCTTCTTCGCATACGGGCAGTCTCGCCGGAGCGGATATCGCCTACGGCGCCGCGTTCAAGCGGGCGGGTGTTGTGCGTGCCAACGATTTTGAATCGCTATTCGACTCGGCAACAGCCCTTGCCATGCAACCGTTGCCGAAGGGAAATCATATCGCGGTAATCACCAACGCGGGCGGCCCCGGCATCATGGCCGCCGACGAGGTGGAGACACTGGACATGTGTCTGGACCCGATTACCCCCGAGATTGCGGAGAATATCAAAGCGCAACTACCCGCCGCAGCCAGTGTGGCGAACCCGATAGACGTGCTCGGCGATGCGGATTCCGCGCGCTACGCCATGGCGCTGCAAGCTGTCATGGGCGACCCGAAAGTCCATGGGATTGTGGTAATCCTGACGCCCCAGGCCATGTCCGATCCGGATGCAACCGCCCAGGCGATCATTAAGGAGGCTAACGGTACCAAACCGGTGCTCGCCTGTTTCATGGGAGGGTCCAAGGTCGTTTCCGCCCGGCAGAAGTTCGTATCGGCCAACATCCCGGAATACCCCTCTCCGGAGCGGGCGGTCACCGCGCTCAGAGACATGGTCGAATATGCGGCCTGGCTGAACCGTCCCCCGCGCATTGTCACCCGGTTCCCCGTGAACAGGCATCGCGTGGAACGCGTTTTGGCACGCCAGATGCGTACCGGACGACCGGAGATGGGTGAAGTGGAGGCCAAGGAAATTCTGCATGCCTACGACTTCAATGTACTCCCCGGCCAGTTGGCGCGGAGCGCTGAAGAAGCCGTTATCATTGCCGAGCGCGTAGGCTATCCCGTGGCCATGAAAATTGTGTCGCCCGACATCCTGCACAAGTCAGACATGGGGGGCGTCAAACTTAATCTGTCCAAGCGTTCTGAGGTGCAGGATGCCTTTGATTTGATGATGCTGCGCATAGGGCGTGCCGCGCCGGATGCGCAGCTGCGCGGTGTTTACGTGGAGCAGATGAGCAAACCGGGTCGCGAAGTGATTCTGGGCATGCATCGGGACCCGCAGTTCGGACCCATGCTCATGTTCGGGCTGGGGGGTATTTTCGTTGAGGTGATGAAGGATGTCAGTTTTTATCTGGCGCCGTTGACCCATCAGGAAGCGCTGCAAATGCTTGAAAGCACCCGCTCCTATGCCCTGTTGCGCGGGGCGCGCGGGCAGGCAGGGGTGGACCTCGATTCCATCGCAGGCGCCTTGCAGCGCATCAGTCAGCTGGTGACGGATTTTCCACAGATTGAAGAAATGGATATTAACCCCTTTATCGTCGGTGAAATCGGGACCGCACCGGTTGTGGCCGACGCTCGCATGATTCTTTCCGGAGTATAACTAATGCCTCAAGAAAAAGTAAGTTACAATAAAAACTGGCAGCAGGATTACGCTGAAATGGTGGTTACCGCAGCGGAAGCAGTGTCCCATATTATTCCCGGCGAACGCGTGTTTCTGGGTACCGGGTGCGCAACGCCGCTGGAGCTGATCAAAGCCCTCGTCGCTCGCTCGCGCGACCTCACCGATATTGAGATTGTTCAGCTGCTGACGCGCGGCGATGCGCCCTATGCCACCAAGGAACTGTCAAACTGTTTCCCGGTGAACAGCTTCTTTATTTCGCGGAATGTGCGTGAAATTATTCAGGAAGGGTTCGGAGACTATACGCCTATTTTTCTCTCCGATATTCCGAGGCTTTTCAAATCGGGACAACTTCCTTTGGATGTGGCGCTGATTCATACAACGCCGCCCGATGAAAACGGCATGTGCAGTCTCGGCGTTTCAGTGGATATTGTTAAAAGCGCCGCCGAGAATGCGCACAAGGTTATCGCCCAGGTCAATCCACAGATGCCGCGCACCCTGGGTAATTCCATGATTCATGTGTACGATATTGACTACCTGGTCCCGGTGGACACCCCTATCATCGAAGAAATACCGCCGGAAGGCCGTCCGGGCACCGAGGAGATCGGTGAATTACTGGCCGGTCTCATCGAAGACGGGTCTACCGTCCAGTTGGGCATTGGCAGGGTTCCCCAAGCGGTGGCGCCTTTTCTGAAGAAGAAGAAAAATATTGGCATTCACAGTGAAATGCTTACCGATGCGATTATCGACCTTGTCGACTCCGGGGCGGTTACCGGCAGTCTGAAATCTCTCGATCGTAACAAGATTGTTATCAGTTTTATCATGGGTTCCAAGCGGCTCTACGACTACGTTGATAATAACCCGCTGTTTTCGTTTAATCCGACCGAGTATGTGAACGACCCGTATGTCATTTCCCGGCAGAACAAGATGGTGGCCATCAACGTGGCGATCGAAGTTGATTTGACCGGCCAAGTGTGCGCCGATTCCATCGGCAACCAGTTCTATTCCGGGATAGGCGGTCAGGTGGATTTTACCCGGGGCGCCGCGGGCTCCGAGGGTGGGAAATCCATCATCGCCCTGTACAGCACCACAGCGAACGGCAAATCGCGCATTGTGGGCTCGTTGACGCCCGGCGCCGGGGTGGTGACCACCCGGGGAGATGTGCATTATGTCGTCACGGAATACGGCGTGGCCTATCTGCACGGCAAAAGCATTCAGGAGCGTGCGCTTGCCCTGATCAGCATCGCCCATCCGGATTACCGCGAGCAACTGCTCAAGGACGCCATCACCAACCGGTATGTGCGTGCGGAATTGTCGGAATACAGCGGCAAGATCGCGGTCGGGCCCAAGGAGATGCGGACCGCCATGCTTATGGATGACGGTACACAGCTCATCATACGGCCGATTCATCCCACCGACGAACCCAATATGCGGGACCTGTTCCATTCCCTGTCTCAGCAATCCATATATACCCGGTTCATGTCGCGCATGAAGT
>JAKLHG010000523.1 GCA_022710255.1 Candidatus Hydrogenedentota bacterium | reverse complement strand
TTCATGGGTGTACCCATCAGTGATGGTATCGCCTGCGGCCCCGCCCGGCTTGTTTTCCGGGATTCCGGTGAATATGTGCCCCATTTCACCATTGACAAGACCGCTGTCGCTGTTGAGAAGGCACGCCTCAAACGCGCCCTTGCCAAGGCCGCAAAAGACCTGGGTGCCATCATCGAGACCGTGGAGAAGCGCATCAGCCGGGCCCATGCCAATATTTTTCTGGCCCAGCAGATGATTATCCTTGACGAGTCGGTGCGCCAGGAGGTGGAGCGACTTATTGAGGACCGGCTGATCAACGCCGAGTCGGCCACCGTGAAGGTGCTGGAAGTGTTTGAATCCCGCCTGCTGGAACTGGATGACGACTATTTGAAAGACCGCGCTTCGGATATCGGCGAGGTGCGCCGGCGTATTCTGGAAGTGTTTCGCGGCGGATATGAGGAAGGGGAAAAGAGGCGCGTCCAGGCCGCACCCCAGCCGGATGGCCCCTGTATTATTGTGGCCGAAGAATTGCTTCCGGGCGAAGCGGTTTCCTTTAACCCGCTCAATACGGCGGGGTTTATTACGGAACGTGGCGGGCCCGCGTCCCATGTGGCCATTCTCGCCCGGGGCATGGGTATTCCGGCTGTAAGCGGCGTGGAATCTCTCTTTGAAGTGGTGAAAACCGGAGACCAGATGCTGTTAAACGGCACAACGGGTGAGGTTATTGTCAACCCGACACGTCAATCCCTGAACCTGTGTCCCAACCTGGGTCGTTTGGGCGCGGTGCGCATGAAGACGGCGCCGCCGGTAGTTGGTTTTCCGGTCTATGCGAATATCAGCACCGCCGCCGAGGCGGACCTGGCCCTTGAAATGGATGCGGAAGGAATCGGCCTGTACCGCACGGAATTTGAATTTATCCAGGCGGATAGGATTCTTTCCGAAGAGGAACAATATGAGCGCTACGCCGGGGTGGTGGATAAAATGGCGGGCAGGCCCGTCTACCTGCGTCTTGCGGACCTGGGCGGCGACAAGGCGGCCCGTTTCCTGAACATGCCCCACGAAGAAAATCCCGCCCTGGGATTTCGTGGCGCCCGGTTACTGCTCGGTCGGCCTGAAGTGCTTGCCGCGCAGGCCCGCGCCATTGCCCGCGCTTCGCGCCACGGCCCCGTTCACGTCCTCTACCCCATGATTGTTGATGAACAGCAGTTCCAGCGACTCCGTGCCCTGTTCATGAGCAGTATCGATGGTATCGATGCGGGTGAAATCAGGCACGGTGTCATGTTTGAGGTGCCCTCGGCCTGTATCAGCGCCAGAAGCCTGTTACAGGCGGCGGATTTCGGCAGTATAGGGTCCAACGATCTTGCCCAGTACCTGTTCGCGCTGGACCGCGACAATGGCCTGGTTTCAGGGGAATATAATCCGGACCATGCCGCATTCTGGACGGTGGTAAAACAGGTGGCCACCGCCGCGGATGAATCGGGCCGGCCCCTCTCTCTCTGCGGGGAAATCGCCGGTCGGCCAAAATTTCTGCCCAAATTGATTTCCCAAGGCATTCGCTGCGTCAGTGTAAGTCCGCGGCTGATTGGGTTGACGCGCATTACGGTGCGGCAGTCGGCGGCGCTTTTATCCGGGAAAGAACGGAAAAAGATATAGCCTTTTAATGTGGTCGAGCAGGAAAGGATGCGGTCCGGGAATAAACGGGCCGATGGGTGTTGTTCTATAGGTAATTTACCCGTGTAACGTGTCAATCAACGCAACGGAAGTAGACGGATCGTCTTCTGGAGGAAAAACCAATGATTAAAACCGATTTGCAGAAAGCCTTCAACAAACAAATCAACGAAGAACTATTTTCGGCCTATCTGTATGTATCCATGGTAAATTATTTTGAATCCCAGAATCTCAAGGGATTTGCGGCTTGGATGCGTGCTCAGGTCGTTGAGGAGCTGATTCACGCCAACAAACTCATTGATTACATGCTTGAGCGCGGCGGCGATGTGAAACTGGAGGCGATTGGAAAACCGGAACGCGCCTGGGACAGCCCGATCGCGGCTTTTGAGGCGGCTTATGCACATGAATGCCATATCTCCGCGTGCATCAACGATCTGTATAGTGCATCGGTGAAGGCCGGGGACCATGCCGCCGCTATTTTCCTGAACTGGTTTGTCAGCGAGCAGGTTGAGGAAGAGGCATCCGCTGACGACGTGGTGCAGCGGTTGAAACTGTCGCAAGGCGCCCCCGGTGCCTTATTTATGCTAGACCGCGAACTTGGCGCGCGCGTACCTCCGGTTACCCTGAACACTGCGGCGGACTGATCCGCTTCGTAAAACAAGTCTTACACAAAGACGCCCGCCTGTTCTTTTCTTGGGAAGACGCGGGCGTCTTCTTACTTTCCGGCGATCGCGTCATCCCGCGCTAGAAGGGCGGCGCCGTAGGCGCCTACCGTTTGTGGCGAGGGGGGCACGTATATATCCGCACCCAGCAGCGCTTCCAAAGCCTTGACAACCCCGCGGTTCCGGGCGACCCCCCCCGACATCAGCGTTGGCGGCGTCAACCGCGTCCGGGACGCCAGTCCGTACACCCGACCCGCAATGGCGCGGCATAAACCCGCCACGATATCGTTTATCGGAACGTTCCGGGCCAGGTGGGAAATCACTTCACTTTCCGCGAACACCGTGCATGTTGAAGAAATGGGGACGGGGTCCTTGCCCCCCAGAGCGCAGGCACCCAAGGCATCCAGGTCGATTTCAAGGAGGCGCGCCATGACTTCCAGAAACCTGCCCGTGCCCGCCGCGCATTTGTCGTTCATCTCAAACCGCAGCACCCGCCCCTGCGGGTCGAGGGCAATCGCCTTGGAATCCTGGCCGCCGATATCAATGACCGATTGCACGCCATCGCGCAGGGCACGCGCACCCCGGGCGTGACATGTGATTTCCGTGACGGCGCGGGTGCGTAGGGCGACCCGTTCCCGGCCGTAGCCGGTAGCCACGATGGCGCCGCAGGAAGGATCAGGGTGTCCGGCCGTTTCCGCTGCCAGATCGAAACAGCGTTGCGCCGCCGCCGCCAGATTGCCGCCCGAAGGAAGGATGGCTTCTCCCAGTACCGCGCCTTCCGCATCGATAATCACCGCCTTGGCCGTGGCGCTGCCGACATCGATACCGGCGAAGAGGAATGGCGCGTTCATGAGGCGTCGCTATCCCGCAGCATTTCGGC
>JAKLHG010000522.1 GCA_022710255.1 Candidatus Hydrogenedentota bacterium | reverse complement strand
CGTGTCCGCGGCAATCGTGCCGGGCCGGGCCCTGGCGCCGCTGGCGGTGATGCCCACCTTTTTGCGCTGTCCCTTGTTCGGCCCGCTCGCCACCACCGGCCGGAAGAGCCAGTCCCGTTTCCAGTTTGTGGATTTCTTGCCGGCGTCATAGGCCGTCACCTCCATGACCCGGTTATAGGCTTTGACGCCCCTGGGCGGTTTCGGGTGCGTGGCGCATCCCGCCGTCAGCAACACCGCGGGAACAACTAACAGCAACACGCACCACAGTGGTTTTGTCATCAACGCCATGATTAAGTTTCTCCAACGTATCAATGTTCATACGCATTTCATTATAGGCGTCGCCCGGCAGGAGCAAAAACGGGACTGCCTCCGGCGCGTGCAAACGCTATGAACATCGTAGGGGGCCTTACATCGCGCCGGTGGCTGTCCCAGTTTTTTGCGGGCGTAATGCACGGGGCCGAAAAAATTTGGTACAGTTCCATTTTTTCTCCAACGTATCAATGTTCGCACGCATTCATTATAGGCGTCGCCCGGCAGGGGTTCAAACCCTTGTAACAGTGTCCGCGCCTATCATGCCTGTCCTGATTGTACCCCTATTCCTCCGGGGCTTCCTGCGCCGGGAGTGTGGTATGGTGCAGCAAATCAGCGGTCTGCCGTACTATCGGCAGCACCCGGTCGGCAATGCCGATATCTACCGGCCGCCCCGCGCGGGCGCAGGCGTCTTCAATCTCGCGCACGGCTTTGCGCAGGCGTTCCCGTGCCTTGCCGATCTGGTCCGCGAGGGCGGGGCTGCATACCGGCCCGGGCGGTGTCGCTTCCCCCGCCGCCGAATCCAGCGCGAGGGTATTTTCCAGCCTTCGAACCAACAAGTGGTGCACCGCCACATCCGTAACACGCAGTGCCAGAAACGGCGTCACCTCCACGCCCCGTTTTTGAAACAACCGGTTGACGGCAGCAACAAACTTCCTGGTGTGGCGTCGTTCTTCAGGGGTCATCCAAGGTGCACCCCTGGCAGTATCTCCAAGGTTCATATCCGCGTTTCCTTTCCTGTTGAAGCCAGATACCCTCTGACGCTGCCCGCTGGTCCTTGCCGGGCGCGTTCGTCAGAAAGCCCCCCCCAATATATGCCGTTTCGAATGCGGCCTGTCGTCAAAAAGGCCTGAAAGCAGGGTGCCGCAGGTGGTATGAGTGCCAGTACAGCGTAAACCGGTGCGTTTTCCTTTGGGATATGAAAAATGTTTATTTTCAGGTTCTTTTGAGGTATACTTTTCGGTATGAACAATCCGAAAGAGTTCTGCGAAGCATAAAAATTAGTAGACAGGAGTCCTTTTCAGTATTCAGATAAACCTTGCTGGTAAAGGATGCGGTACGCCATGATGGAGACTACGCAACAACATCGGCATGGATTGCGCCTTTCGGCGTTAATCATTTTACTTGGGGTGCTGGTGGAGATATCGGTGCTTGTCAATGACTTCGCCATCCGGAGCGACTGGGAACAATGGGTAAATAAAGTACCATATTTTTCGCTTCACGGCTTGTTCTCGGTCAACAGTATTGCGGGCTTTTTGGGCTCATTTCTGCTGGTCTACGGGTTGATAACGTTTTCAAACCGGCTTCGTATCAGTCGCACCGCCCTTCGCTGGGTGTACCTGGCCGGCATTACCTATATTTTTACCCGGGCCTTTGACGTGGTGAAAACCCTGTGGAACGACCAACTCGCCGGTTTGCTTCCCGACCTCCCGTTTCTGAACGATTTGGTGTTGAACACGCTGCTCGTGGCTTCCGCAGCGGCGTTGTTGGTAGGCTTGATTGTCGCCCTCTATGACGCCCATCGTGCCAACCTGCGACTTGAAGCAAAGAACCGCCAGCTGGATAGCGAGATGCGGGGCCACCAGGAAGCGGCGGCCCGGGCCCTTGCCCGGGAAGAAGAAAACAAGACGATCCTGAACGCATTGAACTCGCCCGTGTTTCTGACCAACAAGGAAGGGTTTGTGCTGGCGCACAACGATACTTTCGCCCGGTTGTTCGGCGGCGAGGGGCTCACCTGCGTGGGTGCGCATCTCCGGACCCTGCTGCCGGAAGCGGTGTTTGAAACGGGCAAGGCGCATGCCCTGGAAGTCTTTGGAGGGGACGACCCGAACACGGCCCGCATGACGGTTAAGGACCGCAGTTATGACGTCACCACCTATCCGGTGTTCGATGAATCAGGGAATGTATCCAGCGTGACGGTGCTTGCCAGGGATATCACGGATAAGTTGCGTTCCGAGGAGGAGCAGCGCCTGCTCACCGGCGCCATCAACAGCGCGGCGGAAAGCATTATTGTGATGAACCGGGACGGGTTGATCGAGTATGTCAATCCCGCGTTTGAAGAACGGACGGGCTACAGCCGCACCGATATAAACGGCAAGAACCCGCGCATACTGGTTGCCGCGCTGCAGGACGACGCCCGGTATGAGGGTATAGCACAGACCGTTCTTGACAAAGGGTTGTGGCGGGGACGCCTTGTTGTACGATGCAAAGACGGAGCCCTGGTCCATGAATACAGCACCATCTCGTCCATCAAAACCGAAACGGGCAAGGTTACGCATTATGTGGGGGTAAGCCGTGACATCACCCGCGAGGTGGAACTGGAAGAGCAGGTGCAGCAGGTGTGGAAGATGGAGACCCTGGCCACGTTTGCGGGCGGCATCGCCCACGATTTGAACAACACGCTGGCCATCATACTCGGGCGCAGTGAAATGGGCCTGCAACTTCTTGACGAACATGACCCCGTCCACCAAAGCCTGGAAGTCATTACGCGCAATGCCAACCGCTCCGCCGCGTTGATCAAGCGCCTGCTCACCTTCGCCCGGCAGAAGTCGGGCGTAAGCGGTCCGTTGTATATCGCTCCGCTGCTCCAGGGGCAAGTCGAAACCCTGCGCAACCGCCTCCCCGGTAATATTTTTCTAAAAGAGAACATCGATCTGGAAAGCGAAGTCATTACGGCGGAGCCAGGCGCTTTCGAGCGGATGGTGGAAGGCCTGGTGGATAACGCGGTTCGTGCCATGGAACCCGGCGGCGGTGACCTCGAAATTATTCTGACAAACGCGCGGGTTGCGCAGGAACGGCATGTCACCACCGGAACCCTGTCGCCTGGGGATTACGTGCTGCTGCGGGTTTCCGACACGGGATGCGGCATGGCGCCCGAAGT
>JAKLHG010000521.1 GCA_022710255.1 Candidatus Hydrogenedentota bacterium | reverse complement strand
AAGGGGATATGGATTGGCTACGGCACGGTAGAGGCGTCAGCAGGGAAAAAGACTACTCCGCAACGATGATATTCACGGATGCCTTCATGCCATCTATATTAACTTCACGGGCGTTTTCCGTTACCGGGCCGTCATAGGCACAGGCGGATGCGAGAACCTCGCCCGCGATGACGTTTTCAAAGCGTTGCAGGGCGTCTTTAAGTACTGCGTCGTTCGTTGCGATAACCAGGCGGATACGGGCGTCATAGGGGAGATTATGTTCCTTGCGAAGGTCCTGTACCCCCCGAATGAATTCGCGGGCCCATCCCTCCTGGCGCAACTCTTCCGTGATGCTCGTAGACAAGACTACGACCATGTTTTGACCCTGAGCCGCTGTGAAACCGTCCTTCGCCTGCATGCGCACGTCCACTTCTTCCTCGGAGAGGCGCACAGTTTCCTGCCCAAGGGAAAGGGTAATGGCGTGTTCCCGTTGTAATTGTGAGAATAGTTCCGCGCCGTTACTCCCGGCCAATACCCCGGCGATTTCTTTGACCCGGGCGCCGAAACGGGGGCCAAGCACCTTGAAATGCGGTTTGACTTCGTAGGTAACATACGCCTCGGGGTTATCGGCGAATTCGAGTTCCTTGATGTTCAGCTCTTCCAGAAGGAGGCCCGAATTGTTATCGAGAGCGTTCCGAATACCCCGGTTCGCCACCATGATGCGGCATAAACCAAGGGGTTGCCGCACTTTGATGTTGACGCCGCGTCGGGCACTGAGGCCCAGGTTAACGGCATCCCGCACGGCGGCCATAGCTGCGATAAGGCCAGTATCCACCGCGGACGCCTCGGCACGGGGAAAGGGTGACAGGTGAATGCTTGCCGGGGCTCCGGACAGGACGGATGTCAGGTTCTGCCAGGTAACTTCCGCGAAGAAGGGCGTGAACGGCGCCATCAATTGGCCGAATTTGAGCAGGCATTCATAAAGTGTCCAATAGGCGTCCGCCTTGTCTTGCGTCCACTCGCTGGCCCAGAACCGGCGCCGGCTGCGGCGCACATACCAGTTGGACAGTCCGTCAAGGAATGCGGAAAGTCCGCGTGTCGCCGGATAGGTTTCATAATTGTCCAACGCCGCCCGGCAGTCCAGAGTAATCCTCCCCAGTTCGCTGAGAATCCAACGGTCCAGCTCGCTTCGCTGCCCATGCGGCCGATACCCCGGGGTTTCCGAAATGCGGCTGTTAAACTCGTCCAGGCCGGCCCGGAAGAATTCAGACCGGGTTACTGCGCAGCCCAGAGCTTCCAACAGCGGCTCGGGCGCACCGACCGGTGAAAAACCATCCAGGTTGGCGTAAATCACAAAAAAACTGTATACATTGTACCAGCGCAGCAGGATTTCGCGCTGGGCTTCTTCAACAGTACGTTCCGTCAGGCGGTTGGCCGTGGTCGGAGGATTTTTAGCCATGAGGCTCCAGCGCAGTGCATCGGCGCTATGCTTGTCGAACAGTTCTTTGGGGTCCTTGTAGTTTTTCAGGCGCTTTGACAACTTCAGCCCGTCTTCGCCGTGTACCAGGCCAAGGCAGATGCAATTTCGGAAAGGCCTCGGCAGCGGTTTCTCGAAGACGAGCGTGCTGATGGCCAGCAGTGCATAGAACCAACCCCGGGTCTGATCAATGCCTTCGCTGATGAAATCGGCAGGAAAATTCTGTTCGAAAAGTTCTTTTGAACCCGGCGCATGGGGATATCCCCACTGGGCGAAGGGCATGGCGCCGGAGTCATACCATACGTCGATGACTTCGCTGACCCGCCGCATTCTGGCGGAAGGGTCTTTGGGGCTCTGATAGGTAATCGCATCGATATAAGGCTTGTGCACCTTCAAATGTTCGCTCAATCCAGGGTGTTCCGCCTTGGACTGTTCCCAAACTTCCAACCCTTTCACCTCCGGTTTCGCAAGCAGTTCCGCATAGGAGCCGATGCATTCCTGGTACCCGGTCTTTTCGCAAACCCAGACAGGCAGCGGGGTGCCCCAGTACCGTTCCCGGGACAGGGCCCAGTCCACATTGCCCTCAAGGAAATTGCCGAAACGGCCATCACGGATGTGTTCAGGCTGCCATTGGATATGCCGGTTATTTTCCAGGAATGCCTTGCGGAAATCCGAGGTGCGGATGAACCAGCTTCGACGAGCATACTGAATTAGCGGGTCCTGTTCCGCTCTTGGACAGAATGGATAGGAATGGCGGATTTGTTCATGGCGCAGCATGAGGCCGCGCTCCTTGAGCAACCGGATAATCCCTTTGTCGGCATGCTTGCAGAATTGGCCTGTGAACGGTTTGTCATCATAAGGGTCCGTATCGGTAACGCGGCTGTCGAAAGCGCCGTCCGGGTTTACAAAGCACAGGAAACCAATACCCTGCTCGCGGCAGATGCGATAGTCGTCCTCGCCAAATGCGGGGCGATGTGAACGATACCAGTTCCCGTGGAAAGATCCACAAAATCCCCGGCAATAATAACCCAGTGTTTATCAGAGGGTTGTCCGGTCAATACATCGACCGGGATATCGTATTTGAAGAGAGGCTGATAATGAAGCCCCACGAGTTCGGTCCCTTTGAAGCGCCTTATGATGTCGGGCGTTTTTCCGAGATTGGCCTCCACAAGCGCTTCAGCGAGCACCAGGTATTCGTCCTCGCCGTTTTCTGTTGACATCCGTGTCAGGACATAGTCTATCTCCGCACTCACGCATGCCGCGCAGTTGCTGGATAACGTCCAGGGGGTGGTTGTCCAAATAAGGAAGGAAGCGTTTTTTCCCTCGAGCCCGAAATGCGCTTTGGCATCGTCGTCCATGGGCAAACGTAC
Source organism: Candidatus Hydrogenedentota bacterium (assembly GCA_022710255.1). Classification (GTDB taxonomy): domain Bacteria; phylum Hydrogenedentota; class Hydrogenedentia; order Hydrogenedentales; family CAITNO01; genus JAAYBJ01. Next base: position 368 of record JAKLHG010000521.1, on the reverse strand, counting down.
GGTAATGGATGGGTCATCCGTATCGCGGTAACCTTCCCCCACTTCGCCCGCGCTGAGGGCCGTGCCGCCTTGGGCCCACCACCAGACTACTTTGTGCCCCTGGTAGAGCAGGCCCTTGTCAAAAAGGTGTTTCAGGGACCACCATACACTTTCCACATAAGGCTGATGATAAGTGATATAGGCGCGATCGAGGTCTACCCAGAACCCGATAAGGTCAGTCATTTCCTCCCATTCATGCTGATAGCGGAATACCGATTCCAGGCAGGCCCGGTTGAATTTTTCAATACCGAAGGCCTCAATGGCCGCTTTGCCTCCCTCGATTATGCCCAATTCCTTGCATACCTCAATTTCAACCGGTAGGCCGTGCG
>JAKLHG010000520.1 GCA_022710255.1 Candidatus Hydrogenedentota bacterium | reverse complement strand
AACTTGTAAATACCGCTGATAAGCCGTGATATCAGCGGTAGGCGGATCTTATCCGCGAGAAGCCGTCGCGGGCGCGGCCACTTCGCGGCCGCACACCGCTCCTCGCCGCGAGAAGGGCGTTCGCAGGGCTCCGGCACTACGCGCCGTCGCACCTGCTCCCAAGGAGGCCCGCACTTATCAACAACCTCCTATGCGCGGCCGGCCGGCCCCCAACAGGGCCTTACCCGGCCGCTCCCGTCCGCCTTCGGCGGCCGTACAACGCAGAAAATTATTTCCCGCGCCCACTGCAAAGAGCAAATTGAACAATTCAATTCTATAAAGTATCTGCCCTCGCTCGCCAGCGGCGCGCCGCGCACCGCTCGCGGCTCGGGCCTGTTGTTGTTATCTATCTCAGGCTGACCGGTGGCCGCAGTATTTAAGAAAAACCACCCCGGCGTCCGCTGCTGCGGCCGCCGCGGTGGTCTTTCCTGTTAATGTTGGGCAGCCACCGGGGGGATTTCTGTGCATTAATGAATTAACGAAACTATATCGAGAATTTGTTGGAAAATAATCAGGTCAGCTATGTGTGGAGGGGAAGGCCTCGGGATATGGTGTCTGCCTCTTTTTGTCAGCCTGCTGCTGTTTCTTCTGATAGGCCAGTTTAAGGCCGGAGAGTATAACCTGTTTGATATTCTGGCAATCGGGTTTGAATAGGTTCCCCGTCTTCGCGCGGCACCTCACCCCGCATTGCCCGCCGCAAGTTAGTGCCACCGGGCATCTAAGACATTCCTCCATGTTTGCGAGATGACGCCGCTTATAGATATCGTGTAGCGGAAAGAATTCCACCCCGCGTGTTGATACACGCCCCACGCGGTACTCCGGATATCCAGCTTCCTCAAAACAGGCGTAAAGATCACCGAAAGGGTCAACTACAAGGGTATGCTGCATGGTTTGCATGCAGAAAGACGTATGTCTTAAACCAATACCCTCTTCTAAACTGAAAAGATAGCTCATCTCATTGGCACGTAGGCTTACCGGGTGTTCCAGGTCTATACCAAGGCCGAGCACTTTTTCCGACAATCCAGTGAGATCGATAAAATTACTGGCGTCCACCTCGGCTAAATTATTGTGGAGGGGGCTAGCATATATGCTGGCATATTTGTTGCCCAGAATCCCTTTCTCTTGCAGTTCCCTGAGAAGTTGCGGCACTGTCCCTATGGTGCTGCGGTCCAGGTTGAGCCGAATGCTCACCCGGGTTTTGCGCTCGAGCAGCAGTTTGATGTTGTTGGTTATCCTGTCAAAGGTTTTTGCACCAGACGTGGGAATCCTTGAAGCGTCGTGCTGTTCCCTTGTGCCATCCAATGAAACCTGCACTCGGTTGACAAAGCCGAAGCCATCGCCAAAGATGTCCGGCATGGAGTCCACCATAGTGGCATTGGAGATAGCGCTGGCGGTCATGTTGTGTTTGGCGGCATATTCCAGGGCTTTGTGAACAGCTGGTTTATGTGCCGGAAGGAATGGTTCCCCGCCGTAAAAAGTTATCTCTAACCCTTTGCGGTCAATGCCGGGGAGCATTTTGCATAAATGTTTATCGAAGATATCTTCAATAATCTCTGGCGACATCACATGCCCAGATTTGCGCGGTCGGTGTTCCTGCTGGTAGCAGTATTTGCACGCGAGGTTGCAGTTGTAACTTAACAGCAGCATGATCCCGCCGGTGCGAGTCTTAAGTTCTTGTTTCTTATGTAGTGCTGAAACAAATTCCCTGAAGCGGGTGAACTCCTCTTCCGGGGACAATATCGTTAAGTGCCCCCGTTTTAGCAGGGCTCCGATGTCGGTCTGCTTTAGCGCCGCTAGGTGTGCCTTGGCTCCAGCTTTGAGAATATCCGCCAGGTTCTGCGGAACTTCGTCCAAGCAGCCGTTGACGCCATTGAAGAGTAGTGCCGTGCCGCCAAGGTCCACCACATTAAGGTAGCGGCTGACACGATACTGGGGCATCATTTTGCGGGGACGCAGGGCTGTGGTTTAAATCCATTTTGTGTTAATACTGCGCAAATAGACGATTTATCCTCGGTGCCGGAAACCCAGGTCGGATTTGTTCTGTATGCCCGATCAAATTCGGCTGCGGCATCGTTATATCGTTTAAGCAGTAAGAGTGCCCGGCATTTGTTCAAGTACAAATAAGCCCGTGGCTGTGTTGATATATGTGAAGCCAGGTCGATATCGGCCAGTGCTGGTTGGTATTTTTTCTGCCGCAACAGCGTTATGCCTCGGCTGAAATACAGCCTGGACATGAAATTAGTGTTCCGTTCCCAATATTCATCGCGTGCAAAACCCGTGTGGAATTCTGGTTCCAGTTCCTTTATCGCTTCATTCAGTTCTTTATACGCTCCGTCTAAATCACCTTTTTCAAAATTTATCATGCCCTGGTGATATTTAATGGCTTGGGGCTCATTGCTTTTAAGTTCGGGGTTGTCTCGAACCAAAGTGTCCAGCGCGCTTTGCGCGGCAACAGGGTCGTGAGCCGCGAGTTCCGCGTAAAGTCTCCGTAAATTCTTCTCTCTTTTCGAGCCGAACAGCCATCGCCATACTTTTTCAAAAACACTATCCGTCTTATCCTCAAAATAGCTCCCTTGTGCGCCAACCGGGACGACATACTCCTGCTTTGCAACGGGCTTGTTGTCATTTGCGGAAACCGGCGGCATAACCAACATCAGCATTATCAATAGTTTCATAAATTCTCCCGCTTGGGTTTAAAGGTTTAACTTTCAACTGGCCTGCAATTCGTATTCCCGGGGCAAGTGGTATATGGATGGCAATCATCCTGTGGGATGTATCCCACAGGACCTTTGCAGGAGCAGGGGTAGTCGATGTTGCAGTGTTCCGAGCAATCAAGGTCTCCCATGAAACATTTACAGGGTCCATTCCCCTTCGTTCCGCATGTCGGGTCGTTGCCTTTTGTGGGACAACTGAACCCAAATGGCTTGCAGCCTTTCATGTCCGGCAACGACTCGAACTCCGATTGTATTTTCGCCTTTTCAAGCGTTAAGACTTCGCTGTTGCTGAAGTTAAGGGGTTTGCAGTCAGAGGTTGGGATGGATTTTCCATGTATGCTTTCTGGCGAGGAGTTGTTGCCGGAGAACTTGCCGCGAAACGCCCAAGCCACGAAGGAGGCGCCAGTAATGAGGATGGCGCCGGCCGCCATTGGGAGGGTCTTGCTGCTGG
>JAKLHG010000052.1 GCA_022710255.1 Candidatus Hydrogenedentota bacterium | reverse complement strand
ACTCAAATGCATTGGTATTGCCAGCCCCGTCATACTCGTCTTCACCATCGTGAATTTCATCAGGGTCAGCTTAAAAGAATTCACCGCTTGAATCGCCAAAATAGGGATCAAAGGTATGGCTTGCGTCCCCCGCTTCGTCTCTGTCAAGGAGGCCGTCCCCATCGGTGTCCTGGGGCGTTCGAACGCCGAACATGTCTGGATTCAGCGGAACGTAACCGAAAATGAATTCGTCCATATTGACCATGCCGTCGCCGTCAAAATCATTGCGGCCATCATCCACTCCATCGCCCGTCATTTCGCCGTTGTCGCCCGTCGAATCCTCTTCCTGCGCATCAAAAGGATTGGGGCCACCCGGCAAAGTTCGCGTTTCATCATAATCAGATATTCCATCCTCGTCTGTATCCACGCCTATGGAATACATATCCAGTTTGACCTTGATTACTTGGGAAATACCGGTACTGTATTGGGCGAGGAGTGTAGCCGTCTTGTAGCCCCAGGAAACAGGAGCGCCGGATACGGGAATCGTGGCGGTTTGCCAGGGCTGAAGTGTAAGGTTGCCCGGTACGTTCTCCGCCGTAAATTCCGAAGCATGCGGTCCTGTAATGCTCAATGTAACGGTTGTATTCACCGCTTGCGTGTTTGTGATGTCTACCGATTGCAGCGTCTCGGATTTGCTGGAAGTGGTTTCTATAGGTACGGCTGGAGGTAAAACTGTCACACAGTTCGTGGTCCAACCCATATCGACAAAGGCAGGCAACAATAGACCCAATTTATTTAGATTTCCCAAATTAGATGGAGCCATGAGTTGTCGTGGGCTATGGGAGGGATCCCAATGCGATGCCTGGTTATGCAAGAGTAATGGAGGAGACCAATAAGGCGCATAAACTTGTGCATAAGAGCTAAACCAGTGAATAGCCGGATCATTAAGGAGAAATGTTCCCGCAGTCGATACATGCGAACCAGACCAGTACAACTCATCTGACGTAAGTGCAACAGAGCGTTCGGCTTGATTAAGGAGAGCCAGGGGGAGGAAAAATGGATCTGCTTCAAGAAAACTAAGGTTATCACTATGGCGATCAATATATTGATAATCTGAGTAATTATACCATATTCCATCATTTCGCAATAAATTTACAAATCCCAAAGCGTGGCCGAATTCATGCAAAATTGTACTGAGAAAACCATTTTTATTCACAGAGATAGTAGGACTTAATGAAAAGTCAAATTCTCCATTGTTAATAATTGTTGAGTTTATTGATACTGTTGCATGGGGTTCGTAAGGCTGCAAAACGTCTGTGTCAAGCACTTGTATTAACAGTGGGGAAGGCCACCATTGGACACTTGAAAGTTGGGTATGTGGCCAAGGTTCAAATCTACCCCATGCCAGTGTTGTAGTTGCCATAGGTTTTAATATAATACGTATTCTGATCGTTTGCGTGCCTTCCAGTGCTACTTCATAATAGTCTAACGTGTACTCTAATACCCTATTTACTTCTCTTAGATTGGCATCAGATATTTCATCTTGGCCTATCCACTCCATGACTTGTATTTCAACCCCTTGAGCGCGTAAATGACAGAACAGGAATGTGGTATGACACAACATTGTTAAATAAAAAAATGTATATCGTCTTTGCATGTTCTTTCCTTTACGAATTAATTCCGTATATTCAAACTATCCCGTATACGAAAAACTATGGAATCCTGGGAAGCGAACCGCTTATTCCACCGTTTGGGTGGACAGTCATAATTATTTGGTCTTCCCCACAAGCACTGAAGGGCCCTTTTCTTTCCCCATCCCCTTGCCAATACGTTATGTTCCCGTCAATATCCTGATATGCCCAACATTGTTTAGGGCCTGTATATGTATTCGGAGCGAAGACGATTTCCCGGTTGGGGTATACGGAGGCATAGACTTCTTGCTTGGAATTTTCCGTTTCTCGGATGAATTGGAACGTGTCATTCCATTTCACGACCCAGATGGTGTTGGCGATCATTGGCGCTTTCGGGCTTGGCCAATAATAGTCTCCATCCGCGCATAGCAGACCGCGGCCAAGCATGCCCTCGGGGGGCGTGCTGCCGGGAGGCGCCAGGGCCTGATCCCCTACGATGATACTCTTGTAGGGCGGCAGCGCCGGCAAGCCCTTGTCGTTGCGATAGGGCCATACTTCCGCAGCGGAAGAAAGGTCGAAATCCTTAATGGGCGGCGTGACGATCTCAATGCGGCAATCCGGGTGGACGATGGCGTAGGTGCCGGACCATTTCGGGCCGGTATGGACCAACGCGAATCCGCCGTCCAAGGGCGCGATACGGAGGTCATTTGCCCTCAGGGGCACTCCTGCGCTTGTTGTGAAGAATTCGCCATGGGCGCCCAGATACATCAACCGGTAGGGTAATGAAGGCGGATCCAAAGCGGACGTATTTCTTGACGGTCCTTTTCCAAAAGCGAACACAAACTTCTTGCCGTCGGACGCCCACGAAGCCCAACTGTATTCCGGCTGACCGTTGCCAGATTCGGAAAGACCGCCTGTTGCGTCTTTGTCGACATCGATCTGGACGCTTGTTTTCGTGGCACGGTCGACCACGGCAAGCCGAGGCGACCCTGCGTCGTATTCCAGGAAGGCGATACGTTCGCCATCGGGCGACCAGACGCCCCACATGCCAGATTCCGCGATATCGAGAGGTGTCTTTTCCATGGACTGAACGTCCACGACTTGAAGGGTCGGTTTCACTCGCGGGACTTGCGATGTCACCAGGAGCTTCGTTCCGTCCGCCGACCAGGTTGGTAACCGGTGGTCCGCCTGTCCGGAGGTAATCCATCGCAGATTGGATCCGTCCGTGTCGCATAGGCAGACTTGCATATTCCCGCTGCGGTTCGAATTGAACGCGATCCTTTTGCCGTCCGGCGACCACGCGGGAAAGGCGTCGGCGGCGGGGTTGTTGGTGATGTTGTGCGGGTCTGTTCCGTCCGCCCCCATGACATAAATTTCATGGTTCCCGTCAAGGTTGCTGCCGAAAGCGATCCGCTTACCGTCCGGCGACCACGCGGGCGTGCAGTTGATGCGCTCAACGGATTGACTTAAATCCGGTTCCATGAGGTCGCGGACCCCACCGCCATCCGCGTTCATGACAGCGATAACGATATGTCCGCCCTTGGCGCGCGCGAAGGCAATCTGCTTGCCGTCCGGCGACCACGCCGGGTGGCACTCGTTTTCCGGCGTTTCCGTCAATGCCTTCAATCCCGTGCCGTCGGCATTCACCGTATAGAGGTCGTGGCTTGTGGACCAATGCGTTAACGGGAAGATCATCAATTCCGTGGGACGGGGTCCCGTGAGTATGGGCGGCAATTTAAATATCTGCGCCGAAGCGCTGCCCATGATTAAGAGGAGGAAGACCCATGTTGTCGTGATGACCCCCATGGAAGCCGTCCTCGCGCGTATGGAAAACAATTGTATATTCATACGATCTCCTCATTGTCAATAATCGATGACAGATGCTTCCGTCATCTGCAATTATCACAACCGTACGCTAACATACTGTATAAAACTCTAAACCTTCTGTGGGCGGATGTCAACCCCGGTAGGTAGATTTTCACATGAGTCAAACGAAGTTCGAGTAGATTCTTACTTGAGGCAACGCCCCCCTGTAAAGAACATGGTCTGATTTTTGAGATTCTTCGTTGTGTATATCTACTCGGTGTTTCAGACCGGGTGGCCCCGACGGATTGCTCCACCGGGGCTCCCACAGAACCGTATGCGCACACATTAATGCATACGGATCCTCAGAGCATTGTTTGTTACGGGCTATACGCCACGTACCCGAGTTTACTTCTATCCGCCGCTGTTTCGTTGATACAGATACAGACATCTAGGCGTCTGTCGTATTTCACACCAGCGGGCTAATGTTTCGACGTCTCGCTTCCCTCCACAGGCTCCCTTCAAAGACAGGTTCGCCCGCTTCTTCAGTGCTATCAAGGCGCTATGACTTCCTGACGTCCGTTTCGTTGCTCTTGGTTTCCCTCGATTCCCGATACCACACTGATTCGCTTTCTTTCTTATCGCGCTGGACCGAGCGCATCCGCGGTCAGCCGCTCGGAGTTGGTCGCCCGGTAACTCCAGCCAGGATTCATTGGGGAGACGGCAGGACCTCTCAAGTCCCCGTAAGACCTCCATCTTACGTTTGCCTTGTTCCAGCGACCGCGGTCGGCTCAGCGCTCCCAGAACATATTCAGGAGGCCAATGTTGTCCCCACGCTGTCCACTATGAAGACGCCAACATTGATGCTTTCGAGGCTCAATAGCAGGGCTTTCGGATTCGCTGTCTACGCTTCGCAGCGCCGGTTACCCGCACACCACGCAAGACTCGTTTCCGGCGGCTGGTCATGCCTTACCGAGTTGGCTTGTACCCACAAGGTCTCAAAGAAAGATTTCGCACGTTGACTTTACACTACATCCTCTTTTCACGAGATTATCTTGACGCAAAGGCAGTCCCATTTTTTGCTTCATCGTTGGCGCACGGTTTCAAAGAGGGCCTGCACGCGCACGGCAATGCGCGCCGTGTCGGAAGGGGAATAGTCGGTAAGAATGCGCAGATAGGGAATGCCAAGTTCCTCCTCGGCGAAACGCTTCACGAGGGCGTCCTCGACATCGTACGTCAGACAGCCCTGCCAGATCAGGTCAATAATGCATTCCGCGCGGTATTCCCGGGCCAGCCCGCGCAGGGTATCCAGGCGGGCGTCGTTGCGCGTCATGATGGAGCAGGGCAGGTGAAAATATTTCGCGGCCAGCGCGGCGACGAGGTCGGGCGCGTCGGGATCAACGTCTTCCAGGAGGGGTTTCACGCCGGTGCAGTTCTCCTGGCACACCACGAGGCCGCCGCTTTCTTCGATGATATCCACGACGCGCTCCATGCCGTGGACCATCGGCACGCCGGTTACCAACACGCGCACCCGGTCCGCCCGTTCCGGCGGCCCCTCTTTTCCCGCCAGCGCCTGCACTATCGCCTCGTAGTGTTCCAGGTCCGCCGGGATGCCGGAGATGCTGCTCTTCAAGCGCAGGAGTTGCCGTCCGGTGAGCGGCGGGCACTTGCTTCGCATCAACGCGGCGAGTTGACGCCTCAGCCCGCGCTCCCGGTTCATGAGCAGCACGGACTCCCGGAGGCGCTCACAGGTGATCGACACGCCAAAGTGGGTTTCCAGCACCGTTATCAAGCGGCGGACCTCCGTCTCCCAGTAGGCGCCGGCCGACGCGTCGCCCTGTCGCTTGGGCAGTTCCAGCACGTGCATGGGGCGCGCCTCCGCCATGAGTTCATACATTTTCTTCTTGCCGTCGCAGGTGTCCTCGGCCACAATCAGCGCGGCCATTTCCAGGAAGGGATTGGATTTTTGGACATGATAGCCATAGGTGGATTTGATGAGCGGGCAGAGCAAGACCGGCAGGTCCTCCTCCGCCGCCGGAATCGTGTCTGCGGACCCGCCGCACAGACATACCGGGACGGCGCCGGCGGCGAAGATCAGTTCGCGCGGGGTGAATTCACACAGGATGCCCACAATCGGGCGGCCCTGTTCGTGTTCCGCGCGGGCGAAATCAAGGCAATGGGGAATCATCTCCTCAAACCAGGCCAGGGAGGCCGGGGCTGGTGTCTTGCCGCAACATGATGACGGCCGGGTGGAGGAACAGGACGTCGGAGATTGTTCGCAGGAGGGCATGGATATAATTCCGTTTTATTACAAGCGTGGCTTTGTGCACTTTAGCATGGATTATATCCATTGTGACAGGTACAATCCATAAAGTAGAGGCGGGATGCGGGTTAAGGTGAGGCGAAAAGCCTGCTCACATAAAGGACCAAAAGGACTTAAGGGACTCAAAGGACAGAAAAGATGTGCCTGTCCCTGTGTGCTTGGCAGTCCTTTTGGTCCTTTATGTCGTTTATGTCCTTTGGTATAACCTCCAACTCCAGATGCGATTCGTTACACGCATTATAGTCCTGTCTGCGGGTCATCCGTGTTGTCGCGGACGGTTTCTTCTTCATAATCCATCCCGGGCAGGCGGAAGATGGCATGGAATCGCGCGTGGTAGGTGGGGAACCATAAGGCCAGGGCCAGGAAAGGCAGCATGAAAACGAACAATACCGACCCGCCGATGAGCCCGACCATCACATACTCCTCGATATTGCCGTACAGGTAGCGCAACCATAATTGTGGCCCGGCCACCAGCCGCAGCACCTGCATTGGCAGGCTGATGAGCGACATCAGCACGCCGCCGATACCCGGCACCAGGGCGATGAAGAACCAGATTATATATCGTAACGAGGTAAAGCGTTTTCGGCAGGCGCGCCCCGCCAGTATCATGGCGAGGAGCATCGCGGTCGCCAGGGCGCCGAAGACAAGTACGCTTGTAACAAGGCCTGAGTTCACATCCATGTAAGAAATGGCGGGCAGCGCGATGGCGCCCGCCAGGATCAGGAACCACACGGCATAGGCCACCGTTTTCAGGCGCGGCAGATACACGACTCTGTAGGACAGCAACCATAAAAACGCTATCGCGAAAAGGAACAGGATCACACTGTCATTCAGAAAACCCAGACGGTGGTCAAAATCAATTATTTTAAAGTGCCAGTTGCTCAACCACGCCAGCAGCGACGCGGGAAGCAGCACGCACCACGCATCGCGCGTGCGGTTTTGCCTGCGGCACAAGAGTGCCAGCAGCACCAGCGGCAGTATCAGCCACGCCCCGCGGATATAGAAGGGCCAATAGTATATTGTTGGATCGCCTTCGCGGGGTCCCAGAGGACCGATGTCCTGAATGCCGACAATTTTCAAGGAACCGTAGATATGCGGGGGTACTCGCCATGAGTACGCACAGGTGCCGCCTCAGCCATACTCGAATTGCCCCGTGCGCACGCTTCGTTCACCCTGGTATATCTCGAAGCGGGCACGGGCTTCACGGCTCAGCGTATCAGGCTTGTATTCCGTATGATCCACTCCCTGCAAGGTATAACTCAGATTCAGGCTTACGCCTTCTCGCGTGGCGGTTACCGTCTGTTTCACCGGGCCGCCCACCTTCAGCACATTATGTTGAGCCGTGATCTCCCGTTCATACCTCGGATACCCCGAAAAACTGTCCAGCAGGTCTATCCTTTGGGCTCTATAGATTCCCACAGGAATACGCAGAACGGCCTGCGGCCAGTCGAGCAGCACCCCTTCTTGGCTTTCGTTGGTCATCATGACGCGCGAAACGAACTGGCCTTCGAAGGCGATGTCCATCAGACCTTCAGTAACGGGGGTCAGCGACACAGCAAGGGCCGTATAGCCGTCCATCAACCGGAAGCCGCTTTCGATGCAATAGAGCCGGCCTTCAAACCAGAGCCACTTCGGCAGTGTCAGCCTGTCCTCGTTGCCGCAAGACAATCGGGCCCCCCAGTTTTGGTTATGGTCGAAAAGGAATATATCCCCGTTTCCAAAAGCACCATCCAGATTGTCCGCCATGCCCATGATACAGGGTGTGCCGTCAATCTCGACCTCCCCGATCCATCCCGATTGCACCACGGAATAAGAACCGTAGCTATAAACAGCCGTTTCCAGCGTGTAGTGCACGGGGACGTTGCCGTGCAGTTGTTCAATGCGCACGTTGGCAAACCGGGCATAATGGGGGGCAGAAGATACGTTAGCCCGTAAGCCCGGGCCGTCATCCGTCAAATCCAGGTTGCGGTTCCTGTCAAGGTAAAGCGTTCCGGCGGTCATATCACAGGCCAGGCCGATAACATCCGAGGAAGATCCACCCAGGCGGATAGCGTTTCGGAATACCGTATCCCCGCTGTACTCAGGCTCTTTCTTGAACACGATTTCCGTATCCGGGTCTACGCCGGGCACATAGACCCAAAAGCCATCATCAACGGGATTCAACAAGAATTCCAGAGGCTCCTCCGGGTAAGGGAAGGTCTCTTGGGGCTGCGCGCCCGCACACAGCAGACACGCTATCGCAGCCATTACGATATGGCATTGTATATGAGACATATACCGTAACTCCCACGGTTCGCAAGCGCCCCTGCCGAAGGTATCTCCCATCACTGTTGGACTAAACAGCTATCGCCGTGGGGGATCGCTCCAGTAGGCGTACCTTCCCTGGTGCGCCCTCTTGCCACAAGCGCCGTAGGCAGTATTTCTGGCGCACCAGGGAAGGTACGCCTACTGGAGCCCCCCTGGGTCTGATGTTACCCAATATTGCAGGGCTGTGGGAGCCAGTCGGATTAGCGTTTAGTCCAACAACGTTTTTCAGTTGGCACGGCAGCTGAGAAAACTTATTCGTTTCCAAGTTCACCCCGTTGTGCCCGGGGGTTCCTCCACAAGGGGAACCTCCCCGGTCTCGGGTATTTCGGGCGTCGAGTCATTATACACGCTATCTTCTTCCTGCTGCATCCCCGGCAGCCGGAGGATGGCGTAAAACCGCTTCCGGTAGAACGGACACCACAAAGCCAGGACGAGGAACGGCAATACGAACAGAAACAGGACAAGGCCGGCCAAAGCGCTCATCGTCATCTGACTTACCAGCATTGGGGCTAAATATAACAGGCTGAAACCGCCGCCCATAAGAATTCCGGCCATCAGCATCAGCAACATGCTTAACGCCGTTCCTGTCACAGCAGTACCCACCACCAGGATAAGGAAGAACCATAACAGGAACCGCAGCGGCGTATAGCGTTTCCGGCTCACAAAAGCGGCAAGGGACATGGCAACAAGAAAGACCACAACGAACACGGCATAGATAAAGGCCTTTACAGTGAGCATCGCGTCAAATCCAAAAGCCGAAATCCCGAACAGGCCGATGATCCCGGCGAGCACAAGTGTACCCACGGCCAAGGTCAAGGTTCTCAGGCGCGGCAAGTTGCCGAGATTGTCCGCCATGAGCCACAAAAACGCCAGCGCAAAGAACGGCAGGGTGACGGTCTCGATCAGTAACCCCACGAAATCGAACAAACCTATCGCGTCCCCCGCATCCGCTATCCAAAGGCCTGTCACAAGCGGAATCAGGGCCAGCGGCAGTACCCACCACGCACCGCGCATACGGTTGGGCCTGCGGAATAGCAACGCCACCAAGGCCAGGGGGATAATCAGACGCACCATGTGAATATACACGGGCCAGTAATAGGCGGCCGGTTCGCCCTCGCGCGGTCCCGCAGGGCCGATGTCCTGGATGCCGATAATGGTCAAGGGGCCATACACAGTTAGAGGTACTCGCCATGAGTACGAGCAGGTGCCGCTTCAGCCATACTCGAACTGGCCGGTCTTAATCGGCCGGCCGTCTTTGTAAATCGCGAACTTCGCCCTGTTCTCGGATTCACTGTCGGGCTCATAGGACGCACCTTCCACCCCTTCCAGAACATAGTTCATATTCAACGTGGCGCCGGAACGGGAGGCGACCACTTTCGGGCTGAGAGGTCCGCCCACTTTCAGCAGCGTGTTGCCGCCCGATTTAAGTTCCTCAACGTTCTCCGGCTGGCCCAAGAAACTATCCAACACGTACACCTGGTTGGGCGTGTACACCCCTTCGGGGATGCGCATGACAGGCACAGGCCACTCCAGGATACCGTAGATGTCATCCTTGCCCGCAAGCACCACCCGGGAAACGTTCTGGCCCTCAAAGGTTATCTCCATCAGGCCTTCCGTAATGGGCGTCAGGGTGACGGCCAGCGCCGTCTCGTCCTCCTGCACACGGAAGGCAACCTCCATACGGTAAACTTGCCCCTCAAAAAGGAACCATTGCGGCAACAGTTCTTCGTCCACCTCGCCGAAGGACAAGCGCGCCGCGCGATGCCGTTCATGGTCGAAGATGAACGAGTCGTCCGGACTGAAAGCACCGTCCAGGTTGTCGGCAATGCCCATGGAACACGGTTTGCCGGCAAGTTCAATGTCTCCTTTCCAACCGGAACGCACAATGGGATTGCAGTAGTCGCCGAAAATATCAATATCCAGCACGTAACCGATGGAAACGTCTTCATGGGTCAGTTCGAGTGTCACATCGCGAAATTCACAGTAGAAGTTTTCCGATGTTTTGACACCCGGGCCGTCGTCCGTCAGGTCCAGGTTCCGATTCCTGTCTATGTATAGTGTATTGGCCGCCACATCACACGCCACTCCGATGAAATCGGCCGGGCCATCGCCGAACCTGAGGGCATGACGGTTTATTTTGGAGCTGGAATATACCGGTTCTTTCTTGAAGGACACCTCGGCACCGCGGTCTTCCCTAAAAAGGCTGCAGCAGAAGCCTTCCTTAACAGGGCGGAGTATGAATTCAAGGGGGACGGCGGACGGTGTGGCCTCCTGGGCCAACACGCTCCCGCAGGCCATAACACAGACCAACAGGATTCCCCCACAATACCGTAAAAAAGGGACAGACCACGAAATAGCCAGTGGCATCGAATATACACCAGATTTGTTAATAAAGGCTATTTCATCGTCAGTCCCTTTTTTACTCGGTCTTGGAGGTTTGTTTACCTGTGCCATACGTATCTCCGCTGAGACCAGAAAGCCTGAACTTATGTTTGATTCACATGAACCAATAATACTGTATTGCATCATGGATTACAACTTTTTGGTGACGTCTCCCGGAATGTCGGCGCCTATTTTAGTATCTGGGTGTTTCCTGTGCGGTAGTGATCACAGCACGGGCGAGTTCCAGGTCCTCTCCGGGAAGCAGGGTGCGCATGTCCAAAACAACGGCATCGTCCGCCACACGCGTAATGATGGGCGGTTCGTGCCGGCGCAGGCGCGCGGCAAGTTCTCCGGCGGACCACCCCGGCAGCGTCAGAGCGATCAGCCAGGTTTTAATGGGTGTTGCCGGGAGGGATCCGCCCCCGAGTGCGCTCTTCCCCTCGACGATACGTAACGATGCCTGCGCGGCGTTTTGCAGTACACGACGTTGAATACCCCGGGCGCGGCGTCGCAGGGTTTCCAGGGGAACGGCCAGCATGGCGTAGGTCGGGTTGGTTTCGGGCAGGCGGTCCAGGTCCAGGAAGAGGCGCAGGGTATGTTCGAGGGCGATGTCAGTGCATTTGTCTACGCGCAGCATCCGCGTGAGCGGGTGCTTGCGGATGCGCTGTACCAGGTCGGCGCGCCCGACGATGATGCCGGCTTGGGGACCGCCGATAAGTTTGTCGCCGCTGAAACAGACCAGGTCCGCCCCAGCCGCGATGCTCTCCCCCACCGTCGGTTCATGTTCCAGGCCGAACCGTTCCAGGCCAATCAGGGCGCCGCACCCCAAATCGTCAATGACCAGGAGTTCTTTCTCCCGCTTGAGGGAAACCAGTTCAGCCACGGACACCTCGGCAGTGAAGCCGACCACCCGATAGTTGCTTGGATTGACACGCATCACGGCGGCGGTATTGTCGCTTAACGCCGCCGCGTAGTCACGCAAGTGGGTCTTGTTCGTCGTGCCCACTTCCACCAGTCGCGCGCCGCTCTGATGCACGCAATCCGGCAGGCGGAACGATCCGCCAATCTCGATAAGCTGTCCCCGCGACACCACCACTTCACGCCCGTTGCACAGCGCCGCGAGTATCAGCAGCGTGGCTGCGGCGTTGTTGTTGACTACCATTGCGGCCTCGGCGCCCGTCAACTCACACAGCAACTGTTCTGTTTCATAATTACGCCTGCCGCGCATGCCGGTTTCAAGATCAATCTGCAGGTTGCAGCAGCGGTCGAGTTCGGCCAAGGCAGCCACAGCGGCGGGGGGCAGCACCGCCCGGCCGAGGCCGGTATGCAGGATGATGCCCGTGGCGTTGATCACGGGACGCAGGCGCTCGCGTTCCCGGGTATGGAGCGCATCCGACGTCTTTTTGACAATGTCCGCAGTACTTGGAACTGCACCGCCTACCGCGATGCGCTCCCGGATGGTGTCAAGCACACGGCGCAGCGCGGCCACGACACGCGTCCGCGGATGGACAGTCAAAAGATCGGCAATTATGGGATCATCAAGCAATGCGTTCACGGAGGGCAGTTGCCGACGCGAATCCGGATTTCCTGCCGTTGAACGGACGTTATCACTCATTATAAGCCTCAGCGTTGTAGATAAATACGGACACACTTTTGGCAAGAGAAAAATGGCGGAGGTGCATGGGAGTCGAACCCACCCGCCGCCGTGAAGCGGCACAACGGTTTTGAAGACCGCGGGAGCCACCGGGCCCCAGCCACCTCCCCAAAAAACCTGTCCGGTACAGTCATCCGAAGAGCAATGATACGACAACGGAACACGGTATACCCAGCGTATCAATAGTTAAGGAACCCGCAGCACGGTCGGTATCACTCCTCTATACGCACGCGGAACCCGCAACTACCAGTTCTATATAATAGCGTGTTGCATTATATACTGCAAGTATGGAGTCAAGGGAATCTTTGATACATGCCGATTTTTAAAATCATCTAATTGTTTCGTATTATGGTCCTCTGATTATTCTGTTTTCCGCAGGGACGTTTTTCTCCGGATTGTTCCGGAACCGGAAAAACAGTACACCCAGACGTCATTTTCCCGCGGGATAAATCGCGAAAAGGAACCGTACAATGTCTACCCTGACCAGTCTGTTCACTGTCGTTGGCATTAGTTACGCAGGAGTGTTATCAGCCATGAACCCGACCCATCTCACCACCGAATACCGTATTGACCCGGAAGGCATAGACGCAATCAGTCCCCGGCT
>JAKLHG010000519.1 GCA_022710255.1 Candidatus Hydrogenedentota bacterium | reverse complement strand
ACCATTCTCTCGGCGATCGCCCCTCCCGATGACTTCGCGAACAAGATAACCCACCGATGGACCGGCGAATGGGACGAGCCGAAGAAGACCGGGAAGTGGACGTTCTACCACCCCAACGGCAAGGTCCAGGCCGAGGGCGAGTACATGGTGAACAAGAAGAACGGGGAATGGAAGGTGTACACGCCAACCGGCGCGCTTGATACGGAGCAGTCAGGGATGTACCGGTTTGACAGGAAGAGTAAGTTCTAGTGTAGAGACACCAAGGGGGGCTGGCGCCCCCCTTGGATTCCCCCTCTCAAGCTATAATAAATTCTTCAGGGAACTGTAGTCGCGTAAACAACTATTGATAGATTACCAGTTATTGGTGGAGCCCAAGAAACATCCCCGTAAGTGACGTTAGCGTCAGATCCACTGCCATCAACGAAGAAACTCACATATTCAACATTTTCAATACCATCATCGGTATCAGCAACGCTGAAAACCAGCCAGTATGTACCAGCATTTAAAGTCGGCTTTATTGTAAATTCAAACGGGATATACTCTTCCAAGCCAGTCGGTTCATCAGTAGGAAAACTGTCAACAAGCGGTTCTTCTGTAGTATTTCCCTGGGCGGCGTTCGGCACTGTACCTGTTGAGGAATACAGTTGCGCTCTCATTTTTCCGATTGAATAATCACTCCAGTCACCAAATTTCGTTAATTTAACGAGCGCTCCATGTATCTGATGACGGGAAGATAAACTTATTTTTTGAGCAACCCTGCGGGCCTGGAATATCTGATAGCTGTTGACTGTTCCCGTTGTAACATCAACAAGCTTAACATCTGTGCCTGTAGTTGCTTCCAGCTGCTGGAAATCTCCCGAGAGATCGGAGAAGCAGGATGTGGCTATGGCGAGGGCGGCCATGGTGGTGATCGCGAGTAGTGTCTGCAGTACTGTTCGCCTCATTGTGGCACCTTTCACGTGTATCGAACTTGTGAATCTTTCAGGGGGTTAAGGGGCGCAGCCCCTTGGAAGCCCCGCAGGGTCCCCTGCTCCCCGTGGGATGCGGGCGAAGCCCGCGACAGTATCTATACTTAAATATCATATTAAAGATGAATTATGTCAAGTCAATTTCTGCGGTGACAGGATTTGAGGATTAATCGAGCCGCATGACGGTCATCCGCACCCCGGTACCGCTAACAATTGAACCTGCCGATGATGTTTTAACATAGAGGTTGATATTAGCCGTTGCTCCGCCAAACAATGTCGTATTCGAAGTAGTGATTATCGTAAGCGGCAGGTACGTCAATCCCGCGATGTTCGATACGCAGGTTTCCCCTATTATGTTCGAATAACTGTTGAGTCCGATGGCGCACCAGGTGGTACACGGAGCTGTGTCATTTTGCAGATGGTCAATTACCACGGACACGAGCAGCCTGGTTGGCGAGTTTATGGTATAGCTGTTTGACTGTATCGGCGATTCAGAATACACGGCAGAGGATGAGAACGGGCTTATATCAGAGGATGCAAATGTTTTGGCCGTCGGTTCGCCTCCCGATTGGGTGGTAATGGTATCCATGAAGATGCCGGAAAGCACCGTCGGAAAATCATTTCCTACGACCACGGAGGTTGAAGCGGACGTGATTCGGCATTGGGCGCCGAAATCATGCGCCGTTCCGACTGGAAAGCTTTCCGCAGCGAAAAGGGTAATTGGAATATATTCATCCACCTGGTTGCTGGACGCGGTCCCAGACGAGAATGTGGCTCCATCTCTTAGCAGATCGAAACCCACCATATCCAGGGCGGACCACCTCGTTTCGAGGAGCGGCAGTATGCCAATGACCGTCATTTCTCCCAAGAGAATGCCGGTATTTAAATCTAAACCCGGAATGGGAATCGTTTCGTTATTGGCACTGCTGGCAACGCTTGTCCCGTTAACCGAGATCGTGGTATACCGCCGATACCCCGGCACCGTCGGCAGGACGGTAACGGTCATGATGCCCCGCACGGATTCATCAACCAGTATGTTCCCGGAGGCTGGCGGCAGTGACGACGCGAACGCGGGGGCGATGACGTGAGTGCCCGGTTCCATTGTCAGCACCCTGGCGAAAGTCATAGGATAGGCATTGGTCACAGACGTGCTCGCCCGCCCCTGGGCTATAGGTTTTCCGTCCACCAGCAGGCGGGCATAACTCACGCCGTTCGCGGATGTTCTTACGCTGGATGTCATGGTGACCAACACATCCGCATGGACTCCGAGGTGTATCTTCATGGAGCCCGCGGACGATGGAGTTTCAAATACCGGGTACTGGCTGGACACCACGAGATTGTTGTTGCTTGCCTGATTTGAAACTGTGGAACACTCCACCCACACGTTGTTCACATCGCCGCCGCTGATGGTTCCGGACGGGTTGCTCACGGTGCAGGTCTGGCCGTCGGGTTGCTTCTCCATGACTATGTTGTACGCGCTCCCATTATCCAGGGAGTCGCGGAACATGAACCCGCCGCTCCCCGTCACGGACACGGTTTCCCCGGTTACAGTATTCTTCAACGCCACCGTCCCCACGTTGCGCGCCACATTGCCGCCCACGCGGAAACCGTCGTTGAAGGTGAAGTCCTGCGCCAGGCAGGAGAGAAGCAGGCCCGCCGCGAACAGGAGGCCGGATGCGGAGAGTGCGCGCGTGATATGGTGACCGTTCCTGGGCTTCATGGTGTTCCTTCCGCATTAAAAATACCGGGCCGTGCCGGAATAGCAAGCCATTAATATATACTGATAATTCCGTTCTTCGGGCAACAAAACCTTCCCGCTTTTCGCGGAAAAGAGCCGCCGCGGATCACCGCGGGGCGCGATAAAATATTTTATTGACATAATTCTCCTTCCGGACTATACCCATTTCGCCGGTTGGAAGGCGCGGCGTGCCGCGCGGAAAGCGGGAAAGCTGCGGGCCGGATCATCGGCGTGGACGAACAAATATGAAACTGGTGCTCATAGGGCCGCCCGGGTGCGGCAAGGGAACGCAGGCAGAGCTTCTCAAGAAGAAGTTCGGTTTGCCGCACATATCCTCGGGGAACATCCTCCGCACGGAGGTCGCCGCGGACACCGCCTTCGGCCGCATCGAATACCTGGACCGTGGTCAGGGCCTGCCGGTGCTGGTGCTGCACGGCTCGCCGGGCGGCCACGACCAGGGGTCGCTGATGGCCGACTTCCTGGTGCAAGCCGGCTTGCACCAGGAAGTCG
>JAKLHG010000518.1 GCA_022710255.1 Candidatus Hydrogenedentota bacterium | reverse complement strand
CGGCGATGCTGGTGTGTTTCGGGGTGAGCTGGCCGATCTCGATCGCCAAGTCGCTGCGTACCCGGAAAGTCGAGGGCAAGAGCCCGCTGTTCATGGCGATCGTCTGTTTCGGCTACCTCAACGGCGTCATCCACCGCAAGGCGGTAGTATTCCTCGTCTCCGATTTCATGGCGAAAGGCTATGAGAAAGACCTGCGTGTCGCCGGACGCCGTCATGACCTCATCGCCGTTACCATTACCGATCCCAGGGAACTGACATTACCTTCCGTCGGCCGTATTGCGGTCCGCGATGCTGAAACAGGCAACGAAAGTTTGATAAACACCAATGACAGCCGCCTCAGGACCGCCTACGAACGGGAAGCCGAGGAACATATCCGGCGGCGGAATGAAATTCTGCGCCGCAACCGGGTGGATGTCATGCACGCCTCCACTGACAAACTCTATGTGGATGAACTATACCGTTTCTTCAAGATGCGGGAGCGGCGCCTGTCCGGAAGGGCAGCCCTATGACGCGGTGTTGCGCATACATTCTGTTTGGCGCCGCCTGTCTTCTGGCCGCGTCCGGGACCGGGGCCGAGCCCCCCCGGCTCGAAGCCGTGCTCTCTCCGCCGGAAACACCCTATCATCGCTCTGTTCTTTACGCGGTCACTGTGGAGGCGACCCCGGAAACACGCTATGAATTTCCCGAACTGTCCTCGGCGGACAAAACAATAGAGGTTTGCAAAACGGAATTGATAAGCGTCCCCGTAAGCGAAGGCACGCTGCGCCGAACACAATACTACCGGATAAATCCGATTTCTCCGGGCTTGTACCGGGTGCCGCCCCTGTCCATTTCCTGGCAGGAAGGCGGCGAGCGAGGCGTGTTGGATGCGCCATCCGTCGCGTTCACCGCACGGGAACTCACAGAGGCGGAAGCCGAGGCGGCAGCCCGGTTCGCGGGAATCACCGCACCAGACGCCCTGCTGCCTGAAAAAGGATTTTCCTGGCCTGCCATGGCGGGGGGCGCCGCCGCGGCCCTGGCGGCTGTGGCGATTCTGTTTGCGCTCTGGCACTATCGTCGCCAACAGGCGAGTCCCGTTGCGCCGCCCCTGCCCGCTTGGGAAACCGCCCTGAACCGGTTGCGCGAGCTGCAACAGCGCGACTTACCCGGTGCGGGGAAGCTTGAACTGTATTATGTTGACCTGTCTTCCATCGTGCGTTATTACATAGAAGACCGTTTCCAGATTCAGGCGCCAGAACAAACCACACCGGAATTCCTGGAGGCGGCCGCCGCCCGAGGCGTGTTCTCTGAAGCGCAGGAAGAATTCCTCTCCCTCTTCCTGCGCCAATGCGACCGTATTAAGTTCGCAAAACTAGAACCCGATGTGGAAGGAGCCCGGGAGCATTTCAAACAGGTGCGGCTTTTTGTCAAGGACACCATTCCTGCCGATGTGGAAGTGGAAATGGTGGAGCCGGCGGCATGAACAAGTTAGGGCATATATTTTTATTTGACGGCTTGGCGCACCCGTACTTCCTGGCGTTGTCCCTGCCCATACTTTTGGTTTTGCTGCTGGAGCTGCGCGGCCGGCCGCCGGGCGCCGTCACCCTGTCCACGGAAAACGTGCTGGCAGGCTTGCGCGACCGGCGTACTGACTGGGAAAGACGCCTTCCGGCGGTGTTGCGCGCCCTGGGCCTGCTATTGCTTTGCGTGGCCCTGGCCGGCCCCCTTCGTGGTTTTCATGTGCGCAAAGACCGCGCCGGTGTCATCGATATCATGCTCTGTCTGGACGTGTCCGGCAGCATGCAGCAGCCTGATTTCACTATCAACGGCCGCCCTCACGACCGGCTTTATGTGGCGCGTGAAGCGGCGCGCAATTTTGTGAACAGCCGCCGCGAGACCCGTGAAGGCCGCTACGGGCTGGACCGCATCGGATTGATATTGTTTTCGGGACTGGCATGGACCCAGTGCCCCCTGACACTGGATTATGACATTCTGGAACGGGAGATTGACGACGCGTCCATCGCACCCGAACGCAAGCAGGGAACCGCCATCGGCTCGACACTAGGCCTTGCGGTGCGACGCCTGAAGGTCTCGGAAGCCAAATCCAAGGTGGTCATATTGCTTACGGACGGCGTGAACAACCGGGGCGAACTCGATCCCGTCACGGCCGCCCGCCTTGCGAAAGAATACGGCATCCGCGTGTATACCATCGGCGCAGGTTCCACCGAGGAAGTAGTTATCCAACAGGGGCTTTTCCCGGTTCGCACCGAGGCCATTGACGAAAAAGTACTCAGACAGATGGCGGATACCACGGGCGGCCGCTACTACCTGGCGACCGATACGGAATCCCTTATGAAGGCCTATGACGAAATCAGCGCTCTGGAAACGACTGAAATCGACATCGGCGATTATTATGAAGCGAACGAGGCATTCATGCCTTACCTTGTTCTCGGTGCGTTGCTAGTACTGGCATCCGTCTTTTCGAGGCGGCTCTGGTTCGAGGTGCTGCCATGAAAAGAACCCGAACACGAGAAAAATGGATCATAAAATGTGCGTCTATCAGTTGTGATCAGACCGGTCCGACTGGTCTGTCTGGTCACACCGATCAGACCAACATTAAGGTAGTGGAGTAATAACCGGAAATGCAATTTGCTTTTCCCATAGCGCAAACACCCTTGTGGGCGGCGGTTGCAGCCGGCGCCCTGGCCGGGGCGTTTCTGTTGTTGCGCCTCTTTGAACGCCGACATGAAGGGCGTCTCCGCCTGTTTGTGGAGGCTTCACTGGTTGGGCGCCTGATGCCCGCGTATACGTTGCGTGCGCGGCGTCCCCTGTTCTGGCTGACTCTGACGGGCGTCTTGTTTCTCCTCCTGGCGGCGGCGCAGCCCCACTGGGGTAAAAAATGGACACCCATTACAAAAACCAGCCGGGATATACTGGTGCTGCTCGACGTATCCTGCAGCATGACCGCGCAGAACCCGCCGCCGACGCGCCTGGACCGGGCACGGCAGAAAATTGAATCCCTGCTCGAGAAATGCCCTGCAGACCGCTTCGGCCTCATCGTGTTTTCCGGGGAAGCGGCCTGTATGTGTCCGCTCACTCTCGACCAGGGTTATTTCCGGTCTATTTTGGACGCAGTCAACGCTGACACATTGAGCATGGAGGGATCCGACCTCGCGGCGGCCCTTCTGGAGGCGCACGACGCATTCGAGGCGGATGCCCAGCGCTTTGGCGGCAGTGA
>JAKLHG010000517.1 GCA_022710255.1 Candidatus Hydrogenedentota bacterium | reverse complement strand
AGACGGGTGGACGCGTATTCAGGATTCGGATTGTCCGGTCCCTTGGGCAACGTGGAAAGGCGGTGGGCGCCTGCGGCAACGCCGTCCAGGAAGAATTCCACCTGCGCCAGGGTAGACACGTCGCCGACGCGCATTTCAAAGCGGCCGGACCGCTCGAAGGACACCTTTATGACGAGAGGGACGCGCAACTCGGATTTCCAAGGGCCAAACAGGAACTTGGGCAGGGCTGCGCCGTCGGCACCTTTCACGGGATCAATCGCATACTGTTTGACGGGATTGGCTTCCCAGCCGCCGTTGGCCGGAATGGTCAGGTCCCGGTAAGACCCCGGATCCCGCGCGGCTTGCGGGGATTCCAGTTCCAGCGGTTCCCAAACGCCTTCATTCCAGGGAACAAGGTCCGCAAATTTTCGGAGGGAGGAATACTGCCCGTACAGGTTGCCCGGGTGAACGTAGGAATCCCAGTACCAGATCATGGCGGTGCCGCCGTTGCCGGATGCCAATGACGACCACAACCCGTTATGCAGGTTTACGCCGCGGAACGCCTTATCATATTTTTCATCGGAGGAGCGCCAGTCCAGCCCGAACTCCGCCATCAGATGCGGTTTCCCATATTTCCGGTGCCAATGGGCGTCTTTCTTGATAATGGCCTCAACATTGGTAACATTCCCCTCTCCGTAATAATGGGTCATGGTAAAATCCACCTCCGGCAATGTCCATATTTTATCCTTGCCATAGGTGGTGGATACCAAGTGCTGATAAGGATCAAAGGGAGGCGCCTCGCCGGTTCCCTTGATACATCCCGACATTTCCGCTATCCACTCCGGCGGTGCGTTGGCTTCATTCCAGAATTCCCAGGCGAAGACATTGGTATAGGCGCCATACCTGGCGGTGATATAGCGCAGCCGGTTCCGGTAGTACTTTCGCGCCTCTTCGTTCGTCCAGAAATCCGCAGGTTTTTCGCAGGGTCCCCCGTTCGCCTTGCTGAAGGGGTTCGCATTCCAGAGTCCCTCATTAAAATAACCGCCCGTGGTGAATTCGCCATAGGTGCCCATGCAGATCATGACCTGGATGCCCTGTTTTTCCGCGGCGTCAAGTAGGTAATCGAGTTTCCATGCGTTGGCGAGATTGTACACGCCGAGCCCGCCGAAACGCGAGGGGTCCCAGCCCTGCGACCCATCTGCGTTCCATTCAATGCCCAGGTGCCAGGGGGACATCCAGATCCGTATCCAATTGCCCCCGGCCGTGCCCAGCGCGGACAGCCAGTCATCATAATCAAGGGTGCCGCGCCGACCGGGCCAGCACATATTCTCGCCCACAGCAAAAAAGGGATGCCCGCTGTCAAAGGCGAAAAGAAAGGGGTTGTTCTTGTCGCGCCTGATAAAGCCTGGATGCGGGGAGGAGGTTACGATAAATGTGTGGAGGGGCGAAGAGACGCTTCCTGTATGGTCTGTCACCCTAACCTGGTATTGCCAGCGTCCCGCAAGAGGTGGCGTAAAACGTATCCTCCATCCCGCTTTACCTGTTGGAATAATACTTTCGTTTTCATTCTCACTATGCCGTTCAAAGGATTGAGCATAAAAACCGTTTACCCGGGTCTCAGCTCCGGATTCATGAGAAAACGCGGCATGGACGTCTATTTCTTCCGGGTTGAAGGGATTTGCATAAGAGGCGCCCACATCCGGTTCCAGTTCGAGCAGGCCGTAACAGGAAATCTCGGCGGTGTTGGCCTCCGTGGATGATAAGGACAGCGCATCGTGATGCGACAGAGATGGTACCTGCGCCAGATAGCCGCTGACGAGTAGCGATAACAACGTGATTTGCATGGAAACACCCTTCTGGTAGTGATGTGTCAAAGATGAGGGCCTATTGTCCCTTGAAAGCCGTAAAAGCGGAGTCGTGAAGTCCGGGAATCAATCCATCCGCGCAATAATGACGGAATAATTCTTTCCGTATTTCCTGGCGCATTTCGGACAGGTGGTATACCACATGAACCACTTGCGAATGTTCATCCCCTGTTCACGCGTGTACGATTCAAACTCCTTGCACCATTTTCCGGTGTCCCTATACGGCCCCTCGTAGACCTTGCTGAAATAGCGGCCGCTCAACGTGACGTTTTCCGCCCCGGGAATCTCCTTGTCCACGGCCAGAAAGACCTCTATCTTCCACTTGGAGCTATGGTCGGAAAGGCAGAGGTACTCCGGTATGGTGGCGCCGGACGCTCGTACGAGCTCATGTGTCCTTGTCATAACGGTGCCAAAGTTCAGCGGCATGTAAAGGAAACTGAAGGCGCGGTCTTTGATAAATTTCTTCTCGCTCCATACAAAAGTCTTGCTTTCCCAGAGCGCGGGCTCAAATTGTGGACAGCAGAGGAAAGTATCCATAGGTCATGTCCTTCTCAATAGGATTTATAAAACACGGTGAATCCGGTTTATCGCCTTAAATTAGGCCCTTATCGGAAATTTTCTATCATCAAAAACAAGAAGATTTGCATGTTGTTCACGCTTTAGGGTCTGTCGATTTATGCTGTGCGCGCCCGATACCATTGTACATCTTTGCTGATCACAACGTTGTTCTCCTTGTGTTGGCGACATTGCGCCACCACAATTATAGCGAGCGTGAGCAATAAGGTGCAGAAAACAACCCCGCAAAGGTCATTTGAGCCTGTGCAGCCACGTTTTCGACGTGAATTGGTCTGGTCAGGACCTTTATTCACCGCAATCATGATGGTCAGCAGGCGTTTCAAATTATAGGCGGCACATATCCAATGCCATTCTATCCGAACCTTATCCAATCCGCGCAAAAGAAACCGACGTATTCCCATAATGTGTTTGAGTACTGCGAATACACCTTCCACGACAGGAGCACGCATACGATATATCGTACTGCCCTCGGAGGTTGCCATGCGTTTGCCGGTTCTCTCGCGATACGCTTGATAGGCATCTCGCTGAACTGTCCTTATCGTTGCCTTCTCCGTAACACACTGACCGGCCAAAGGACATTGCGCGCATCCGGGACATTGATACTTTGTGTAAGCGATCTTCGTGCGATGATACTTGCCTTTATTCTTGGGAAGTAGCGGCTGACCTGCTGGACAATAATACCGGTCTTGTGCCGCGTCATAGATAAACGCCGCATGGGAGAATTTTCCATTCTTATACGGAAGTTGCTTGATACATTCCTCAGGTACAGGTTGTGTGGGGTCAGGACGGTTGGCGGG
>JAKLHG010000516.1 GCA_022710255.1 Candidatus Hydrogenedentota bacterium | reverse complement strand
CGCGGACCAGGGTCTCTCGCTGGACCAGCTTGTGACCGGCATCCTCGAAGCCGATTCCGAGGCGGAGACCTGCCTGGCCGCGGCGCGCGAAGCGGGCATTCGCCTGGTAGCCTGTTCCATGAGTATGGATGTGATGGGAATCAAGAAGGAAGAATTGATTGACGGCGTGGAAATCGGCGGCGTCGGCGCATACTTAGGCGTGGCCGAACAGGCCGGAGTTAACTTGTTTATTTAACTTCCCACCCGCTGCCTTATGACTGAGGTAAAGAATCCGTCTGGTCCTACACCTTGTATCCATGCAATCGTTATGGTACATAATCGCTGTTGTCGCGGCACATTCAGGCGATGGCGCTTTGTAAACATGTATATTCCCCTTGGGCTTGAGAAATACCTTTGCGTTCCTGTAGTGCTTAATGCCTCTTCTATAGTATGATTGTCCCGGTTTTATTCACATTTCGCGCGTTTTAGTACTGACAACCTTAACCAATCTACTTACGATTTTGCGTAAACCTGGTAATGAAAAAATATTTATCGAACACCTCAAACCAGGCCGACCAGGATGTTAATATACAAAAGGCTTTCGAAGAGGCGTGTTTGCAACTTCTCCATCGCATTGGACGAGCAAAAATCCCTGAAAACCGATTGTTGCGTGTGGAAGTGAAGGCGCCCAACCTGTGTCTTACCGACTGGCTGGCGGCACAGGCGCATCTCCCCCGTTATTACTGGTCTGATCGTCAGAGATATACAGAAATGGCAGGAATCGGTGAGGCTCATGTTGTCGCACAGGAAGGGCCATCCCCTGTCACCGGCGCATTTCATCAAATCCATATGTACCTTCCCTCGAACAACCCACGGGCACGCTATTACGGCGGTTTTCGATTCCATTTTAACAACTGCGAGGATGCGGAATGGCATGACTTTAAAAAGTGCCGTTTTGTCGTACCTTTAATAGAACTCTACCGAAAAGGTGATACTTTCCTTCTTTCGTGTACCTTGAATGGTGAGCATGGCCGCCGCTCCGCGCAGCATCTATTGAGCACCCTGAAATTCGCGTTTAGCAAACAGGCTTATTTGCCACGCTTTTACGACCGTACGGATACCCCCGACTATGCGGCGTGGTGCTGCCTTGTTCACGCAGCCCTTGACGATTTTAAACATACCGACCTTCAAAAGGTTGTTTTAGCCCGCCAAACAGTATTGCATGCCCGAGAAACCATAAACCCCTTTGCATTGCTGCAACGCCTTTACCGAAAAGCGAACAATGTGTATCTGTTCTGCTTTCAACCAGAGCCATCGCGCGCGTTCCTGGGCGCTTCTCCGGAATGCCTCTATCAACGTCTGAAAACACGCATTTATAGCGAAGCGCTTGCGGGAACTTGTCCCCGGGGAAATACCCAGGAAACGGACAAAGTACTTGAACGGTCGCTACTGAATAGCACGAAAGACAATCGAGAGCATCATATCGTCCGCGAGTCCATTATGGACGCCTTGTCTGGACTTTGTACGGAAGCTCATGCCGACTCCACACCGCATATAGTCAAGTTGGCCCATTGCCAGCATTTGCGCACATCTATTACCGGCATTTTGATGCCTGACGTTACTGATGATTCGCTTCTCTCCACGTTACACCCCACCCCGGCAGTGGGCGGCACACCGGCGGCAGCCGCCATGCGCTGGATATTGAAAAAGGAACCTTTTGAACGAGGGATCTATGCGTCCCCGGTCGGATGGGTCGGAGCGGACGCCGCTGAGTTCTGTGTGGGAATACGTAGTGGACTAACCGTTGACAAAACCCTGAATTTATACACCGGCGCCGGTATTGTGTCCGGTTCTAACCCGTATGAAGAATGGCTTGAACTGGATACCAAACTGGCTCAATTTTTGGACATCCTTACCGGAGATGATAGTGATGGAAGCGCCTAACCTGAATCATCTTTGGGCAAATCTGCTTGTAGAAGAACTTATCAGAAACGGGATAAGAAGGTTTGTCATTGCCCCCGGTTCCCGAAGCACACCGCTTGCCGTCCAAGCTTTCCGGAATGGTAAGGCTGAAACCGTGGTACATTTTGACGAACGAGGCGCCGCTTTTTTCGCGTTAGGAAGCGGCATCTCCGGAAACCCGGCCGCGGTCATCTGTACGTCAGGCACCGCCGCGGCAAATTGCTGGCCGGCCGTTGCGGAAGCTTTTTATTCTGGAATCCCACTGTTGGTGCTTAGCGCGGACCGTCCTCCGGAATTACAGGCATGCGGCGCCAACCAGACAATGGACCAAGTCAACCTTTTCGGCGATCATGTTCGCGCCCATCTTGAACTCCCCTGTCCGGATACGCTGATACCTCCCGAGTCTATCCTGACGAGAATTGACGCTGTCATGGCTGCCGGGCTCGGTCATAATAAAGGCCCTGTTCACATCAATTGCATGTTCAGAGAACCACTTGCACCTATTTCGGTTGCTGCCCCTTGGCCGGATTCCTATATGTCTCGCCTCAAATCATGGGATGCGGTTCATGCCCCGTACACTTGCTGGGAAACTCCCCGGACAGCCCTTACTTTTGAACAGGTAACCGGCCTGACCGAAATGCTGTCTTCCACTGATAAGGGCCTTCTTGTTATTGGTCGGATTAATGATCCAGACGAATGCGATGCGGTATCGGCTCTGGCAAATAAGTTGCATTGGCCCGTACTGGCCGACTGTACCTCCGGCTGCCGTCGCATGGATTGCTGCAAGGGTCTCATAGCGCACTATGACTTGTTGCTGCGTTCCACGAAATTCGTAGACTGTATCCAGCCTGAATGTGTGCTGCACCTGGGCGATGTGGTTGTATCCAAGCATTTACAGGAATTTCTAAGGCGCGTGCAAGGACCGTATATACAAATGGAATCACGGGCCGGAAATAGGGACTCTTCGTATACTGTCACTCGACGACACACGGCCGACCTCGCTCTCGCCTGTCGTCAGCTGTCAGAGCGTTTGGAAGCGCGTCCTGCAGGAGAGTACCTGAAACGGTTTCTTTCCGCATCGGAAACAGTCCGAAGTATCTGTCAGAAACGAATAGACGACGACAATACACTTACGGAACTTGCTGTGGCTCGTAGCGTTGATAGCGCTCTGCCGCCGGACATGGCGTTGTTCCTCGGGAACAGTATGCCCGTGCGTTATATGGACTGTTTCGCATTTGCTGGCCGCTCGGCACAAATTCAAGCCAATCGCGGGTTGAGCAGCATCGATGGAAATA
>JAKLHG010000515.1 GCA_022710255.1 Candidatus Hydrogenedentota bacterium | reverse complement strand
GACAACGACGGCGCTTGTCCATGTTTTCAAATCTTCAGACCGGAACATAGTAACATCGTTCCAGTTGCTGTCCTCGAACCGGGACGCAAATGCATAGAACACGCCTTCATGCACAAAGGCGCAAGCCAGGTCGTACCCTTCGGCAAACCGCGCCAGTTCTTCGCCGGTTTCGGCATCAAGTAGTAGCAGGTAGTAGTCTTCGCGTGTACCGCCCTGTCCGGGACGAATACACTCCATGCGACATAAACGATCTTTCCAGAAAACATGGGACACTTCGCACAGGTCTTTGAGTTTCCAGTCATTCCGTTTTAATACGGGCGGCGTGCGCGTCACAACAGGCGGCGCGATGCCCGCAAACACGTCCGCTGGCCAGTGGTCCATCCGAAGCATGCCTTCGGGAACCTCCTGGGTAAACTGTACATAAGCGCGGACATCGCCAGTCGTCGTAAACTGAATATCCTTTGCCGAATCGGCGTCCACCTTTACCCCGAACACCTTGTAGCCCATGATGGTGGTGTCCTCCAGATCAACATGCATGTACTTGCCGTTCTGCATACTCACAATCGTGCCATCGCTGGGCGTACCCACGGGCTGTGAAAAGTTCAGCGTTACCAGTTTCGAGTTCTTCGTTTTGATGCGTGTGTAGGTATGGAAACCGTAGTTGCCCGCCTTGAGCGCGCATTGCGGACTCGCCAGGGTGCAATCTTCGAACAACGCATCTGGTTGGTCGGGCATGGACTCATTTTCCACGCGTACATACGCCGCAGCCGTATCGCCCCACCAGTCCAGCGCCCACAACAGGCATCGCCGGAACGTAATCGGTTCTTCCGTGCGGGACAGGCAGTTTCCCACACCGCCGCCAAAAGCACGAC
The DNA here is from genome assembly GCA_022710255.1 of Candidatus Hydrogenedentota bacterium. GTDB lineage: Bacteria > Hydrogenedentota > Hydrogenedentia > Hydrogenedentales > CAITNO01 > JAAYBJ01. The sequence continues at coordinate 2,365 of JAKLHG010000515.1, read as the reverse complement.
CAATGCTGACACAGTCCTCAACAACAATGGTAAACGGTTCAACGCGGTTGGTGGTATCCCAGAACAAGCCGCCGTCGCCGCCAGTGACATATAAATGTTGCACATGCCAGCGGTCCCAGCTGATGGCGGAAAAGGTCGGCGCCGTATGTTCCTTCGACCACCCTTGCTTGGTTGCCCGAATGGGACCCCACCAGTCATAACTCTTGAATCCTTTTTCCGGATCGCCTGAGTCAAGCACCACCCAGCCCGATGTGCCCGAACCCAGGCTTCCGTCCTTGTCGCCCACAAGGTGATTGTAAGCACCTTCAGCGCCGGAATAAGGCACGGACAAGTTCGCTTCCATATACGTGTCCGGACGCACCAGTACACGATGCCCTCCCTCATCATCGGGAACAGCGTCCAGCGCGGCCTGTATCGTGTTAAACGCTGTTGCCCAGGACAAGCCGTCGCTGTTGTTGCCCAACTTGGACACATGCAGGGTCAGTCCTTCGCGACCAGCAGGCGATTCGGCTGATGGTTGCGCTATAGCGCTTCCCGGAAAAAGAAGAAGTGCTGCCAACAACGCTGTAAGAAGAAAGTGTTGCGTCCAGTTTGTAGTCATGATTGTTTCCTTAAGCAATAGTTTAGGTTCCGGAGATCATCTATTATTCAGTCTCATAATATCATCATAGAGTCTGGCACTCAAGATAATACAGATCAGACCGATCGGACCCAAGACACATATCATCCCCGAAACATCCCATAAGTCCCATGATGTTAGCTGATGATAGTCTCTTCTTGAAAAGCAGCAGGTCAAGTTCCACACCGTTGTATGTACCATGAAAATCCCGCTCTCAGTGCGGGATTTTCATGGTAGTGTAATTCAAGCAATTTTCCTCCCGCCTGAAGCATGTGAACCCATAAAATCCGCGAGGGAGTCTATGGATGCGCTCTGGTAATAAAAGAGGAAAGGGGTATGGCGGTTATTTTTTTTGCAAGAGGGTATTCCCGTTCGCCGGGATATATTGCATATAGCGCATCCAGCCTGAGGTCTGTCATTGCGGTACGCATGGAAGGTGTTAGTGACGGTGCGTCTGTGCGCTTGCATTCAACGCCGATGCGCTTCCCTTTCTTGAAAAGCAGCAGGTCGAGTTCCGCACCGTTATGAGTCGCCCAGAAATACGTTTCATCGGGATCAATTGCCTTGATGATTTCTTCTATTGCATATCCTTCCCAGGAAGCGCCCACTTTCGGATGATATTCCAGATCACGTCTGCTACTGACACCAAGAAGCGTGTGCAGCAGGCCGCTGTCCCGTATGTAAACTTTCGGCGCCTTTACCTGCCGCTTGCCGAGATTTTCAAACCAGGGTGGAACCTGCCGTACCATAAAGACGTCCGTAAGCAAGTCCAGATAGCGGCGCACGGTGGACTCATTCACCGCAAGGGCGCGGGCGAGTTCGGCGGCATTCCATGTCTGGCCGTGATAGTGTGCGACCATGCTCCAGAAGCGGCGCAAGGTTACTGCCGGGATGGTGATGCCCAGTTGCGGCATATCCCGTTCCAGAAAGGTCTGCATGAAATTCCGCCGCCATGCAACCGAGGCGGTTTCCGTACGCGCAGTGAATGACAAGGGGAATCCGCCCCGTAGCCAATGTCGCGCCTGTGACGTTACACCAACATCGGTGAGGCGAAACCCTTCCAGCAGCATCGTTTCGATGCGCCCCGCCAGTGTTTCAGAAGACTGCCTCAACAGTTCAGGAGATGCGCTGCCCAGGATAAGGAAACGGGTGCGGAGGGGTTTGCGATCCGCCAGAACGCGGAGCAGGGGGAACAAATCGGGACGCCGTTGAATTTCGTCTATTACCACCAGTCCTTTCAATGTCCGTAAGGCTGTTTCCGGGGCGGCGAGACGCGCAAGGCTTGCGGGGTCCTCGAGGTCGAAATAGTTCAGCGAGTCCACTGGGACAAACTCGCGTGCCAGGGTGGTTTTGCCGCATTGGCGGGGACCCAGCAACGCCACGATGCGGCTGCGCTTCAGCGCGCCGCGAATCCTTTTATCATCAATGCTACGGTTTATCATGCCCCTATTATACACCATGAAAATCCCGCAGTCAATGCGGGATTTTCATGGTAGTACAATTATGGTAATGGACACCTGCCACGCCGGGGGGACATTCCTGTCCCCCCGGCGTTTGGAAAATGGGGGACAGGAATGTCCCCCCTCCGTGGTTGTAAAAATCTTTTGCGGCGATGAGGACGACAAGCATGTAAACGTATCGTTTACCATTGCCTGAATTTATTCATTAACGGCCAGACGATATCATCGCTGGGAGCAGCGGTGAATCCATTTATTGTCTGCGTTTGTTTGCCGTCGGTTTCTAATA
>JAKLHG010000514.1 GCA_022710255.1 Candidatus Hydrogenedentota bacterium | reverse complement strand
CACCAGTTCATACAAGGGTATTGCCGTCTCCGGGCGCGCAGAAAGGATGAAAGACGGCCTCCGTCCCCGACGGCAATCCCCATGCAAGGTAAACTGGGAAATGACCAGAACGCTTCCCCCGGCATCCTTCACTGACAAATTCATTTTATCATCGGCATCATTAAAAAAGCGCGCGCCTGCAATTTTTTCGGCGATATACCGGGCATCCGTTTCCATATCCCCCGCTTCGACGCTTACCAAGGCGACAATACCTGTTGCAATTTCTCCGGTTACCCTCCCGCCAACGGATACCGATGCATACGACACACGCTGCAAAACACTTCTCATGACAAAAGTGACACTCCGGCCTGTTGACAAAACAATTCCGGGCCGGACAGGTAGTTCCTCTCGCCCTGCCCAGCCCGGAACAGCAATATTACAGATATCGACCGCATCCCCGGTGTCCCCTGTATGGCACGACCGTCCACATTCGGCCTTGATGTGAATTTTCCTGATTCAGTTCTCACTGAAGACCATTTCTCTACAAGACCACAAGCCCGGGGAAAAACAATTTACCCGTGACCACCCGAACACACCCAATGTAAAGGGCAGAGATTAGAATTGCGCGAGGAATCGTTCCAATATACTTCTCACGTTGCCTTTGCTAAAAAAACCGAAGCTGATTCTCATCTCCACTTTACTACTTCCGGCTGGCACGTACCTGTCTTTTTCAGAGAAACAGGACCAGATCATCGCGTGAACGACAGCCTATTGCATATCTGGGATAATGGAACTCGGAATAGCACCATAAGGATATACATTCTGGCTGTAGATTCGGTCCAGAATCGTCTTCAGCTCATCCGGCTTGAAGCCGGCAATCTTGGCTTCAGCAGCGGCTTCAAAGAAATGACGCATGACCGTTTTGCGCGATACCTTCCGACATTGCTCAGCCATACCTTCCTTAATAAACACGCCCAATCCCCGCTTTGTCGTCAGCAGCCCCATGACCACCAAATCACGATAGGCCTTGGATACCGTATTCATATTGATGCCTAACCGTTCTGCCAGGTCACGTGCCGGCGGAAGTTGGTCACTTTGGTTAAGCTTTCCGGAAGCGATACCGAATCGGATTAAATTTTCCAGCTGTATGTACACAGAAATGTTACTGTTTGGATTTATCGCGGACAGTAAATCCAATATGTCACTACGAGAAATAAACTTTCCTCTTGGCATAATGTGCTTTCCTTTTTTTTGACCTGTATCTGCCCTTATGGCACTGGTGTAAAGAACTTGTATGACGAGAGCAACCCTTGCTCTATATTTAAAACTGTACTATTATACAACTAAAAATAGTGGATTTCAAATTTTTTTTTCGACCGTGCCTCCTTTACAAAACTATTTCCTTTTTAGCGTATTTATTTTTAGCGGGAATGCTATATGGCGTATTTTCACTTGCATTTATTCTTGCATCTAATCACGATGTGCATACCTAGAAAAAGAAGGAATAAGTATTTTTTTACAACTTTTTATACTGTTGAACAGAAAACACCCCCTAGTGCATTGCAATAATTGCCGGAGACTTGATAGTGCGTACCTATATAAGTTCAGCATATGCAAGAGATGGATTTTTCGACCAGAAAACTTGAGCACGATAGTTTCTGTCCGCAAGTATTGAATTCGCTTTGAGTTCGCCGTAGGTGCCGATGAATTCAAAACCAAGTTTGTAAGCCCCGCGACAGGCCCGGGCAATATCAGCAGTATAATCACGGCTTTCCGTATGTGTTGAAGCATTAAACCAATGCAAGTATCCATACTGCCTGTGTGGCGGCAGTATGTCAAACCCTTCAGGGAAAGAAGTTTCACAAGCCATCCCGGTCAGGGTATATTGCCAAACGGTGCTTGGATGCAAGGCCTTGACATACGGAATGTTTTCTACATTCTTAATTTGTGGATACCCCCGGTAAAGTGCGTTGATGAACACGCCGTCAGGCTTGACATCATGAGCGTATTGCATCAGGTCATGCGTGGCAATCACGATATCTTGAATGTTTTCATCCGTGTCAATATTCAAAGCGGCGCGTGCTGCACGGGCAGAACCGGAGGGATTGACAATGAAATCTCCCATTTCATAGTTGATACCGGCAATGGAAAATTTCTCAAACATCCAATCAAGACCATCACGCCACCACTGCCTGTTTTCAGGCAGGGATGGGTCTAAAACACCTGCTACCGGTCGTTTCCCCCCCTCCTCTTGCGCGATACTGACCCGCTCAGGATATTTTTTTAAATAGGTCTCCAGGTTAAAGGGATGTTCCCCATCATAGTAGTATCCTCCATATGCGCATAAGCCGACCCCAGGAACTATGGAAACACCTCGGTCTCTGGCATAGAGGCAAAGATCCCTCGCCGCTGTAACGCCGCCATGAGCATCCCGAAGAAATCCCCATATCACGATACCCCAGATGCCATTTGTGCTGCAATAATCCACAAGTCGCCGAAATCCGGTTAAATACGCCTCCGAGCTCTTCACGTAGGGAAACCTTATCTCTGAAGCCGCCATGTTGGTTTGAATTCGATCTGGCTCATCATCCCAAGTCATCCGGGAATCCCAACACCATAGCAAAACCTTCATGGAGGAGCTTGTTAGAGGGGCTTCTTGCGGTCTCCCGTTTGCGGTACACACCATACCGGCACCAGCGGCAGTCAAAAATGTTCTACGGTTTATTTTTGGTTGTGCCATGAATCAGCCTTGATTGAATTTTTTGGCGCGTTAATTTACCTACCATTTTAGTTTCCGTATTTAGTATACACCATCCTGACATAGCGTCTGGACTCATCTTCTTTTGCGTGAGATTTCAATGTTTTAATGTATTAAGTCCCGTTAAGGCATAGGCAATAATCCCACGCTGTGTAAAGTCGCATCTGTGACCACGGAATATTCATTGTTTTTGCATGTCGTCGTCTTGATTACGCTATACTTGCGTCTTGCGTCTATACAGTGCTTTGTTCCAATCGCCTTTTTGAACACAGATGAAAAGAGGTCTGTGGCAACATCATGGTAAGCAATTACTACCAAGCCTTGGTAAGGTTATGATTGTTATGAATATTTTAGTCGTTCCGGATTCTTTTAAAGAATGCCTTGATGCTTTTGCTGTGGCGGAAGCTATCAGCAGAGGACTGCACCGTGGCGCCAAAGAACCGCCGCAAATTCTTTGCCGGCCCATGGCTGATGGTGGTGAGGGCTTATCCCGGGTGATTCTGCAAGCGCGGGG
>JAKLHG010000513.1 GCA_022710255.1 Candidatus Hydrogenedentota bacterium | reverse complement strand
CAAAGCGGCTGTCGCGCGCCGTGCCCTGCAAATGGGGGCAGCTATGATAAACGATATCAGCGCGCTGCGCCATGACGCCGAAATGCGGGAGGTCGTCGCCGAGTTCGGATGCTTGTGTGTGTTGATGCACATGCAGGGGACGCCGAAGACCATGCAGGTGTCTCCTGTCTACAAGGATGTCGTATCGGATGTCTATGATTTCCTCGCGCGTAGGATTGAATTTGCCCTTCAGGGGGGGATTGCCGAAGGCAGAATATGGATTGATCCCGGTTTCGGATTCGGAAAAACTGTGGAAAACAATCTGGAATTGCTGCGCCGACTAAACCTATTTCAAGGACTGGGTTGCCCCATCTTGATGGGAACTTCCAATAAGTCCATGATAGGGGCTGTTCTCGGAGCGCCTCTGGACGACAGGCAGGAAGGAACGGCGGCGACGGTGGCAATAGGGATTACAAGGGGCGTACACTGTGTCCGTGTTCATGATGTAAAAGTGATGGCACGGGTCGTCCGTATGTGCGATGCCGTTCTGGACAAAGGAAGTGCCGTCGGAACGGAGTAAAACAGGTGGATTGATGCGACCGGCGGATAGGAATATTTCTTCCAGGCGGTTGCCGGACGTTAAAGACGGGACTAAGTAGTCTACAGAAAAGGAGAATCCAATGATAGCATTGGGTGTAAACATCGATCATGTCGCCACGCTGCGTCAGGCCCGCAGGGGCGTGTGCCCGGACATTATTGCGGCCGCCAAAATATGTGAAATGGCTGGAGCGCATCAAATTACCGTCCACCTTCGCAAGGACCGCAGACATATTCAGGATAAGGATGTCCATGCTTTGAAAGAAACCTTGTTGGTGAACATGAACCTGGAAATGGCGGCGGAGGATGAAATTATCGGCATAGCGCAATCCATACAACCCTACACGGTATGCCTGGTCCCTGAAAAGCGGGAAGAAATTACCACCGAAGGGGGGCTGGATGTCGCCGGTCAGGTGGTCCGTTTGACAGAGGTCGTACAAGCGATGCATGCAAGAGGTATTCGGGTCAGCATGTTTATTGATCCCGAACCCGGTCAAGTCGAGGCTTCCGTGAAGTCAGGCGCGGATGCGGTCGAACTGCATACCGGCGCATACGCCAATGCCGTCGGGGCGAAGGCCGACCGGGAATTGTCCCGGTTGTGGGATTGCGCCGAGATGGTGGCGGAAACATCCATGGAACTGCACGCGGGACATGGGCTGACGGTGCGCAATCTGCTTCCGGTGGCCCGGATGCCCTTTCTCCACGAGGTCAACATCGGTCACGACATCATGGCCCGCGCTTTGTTCATAGGGATTGATGCTGCCGTAAAAGAGATACTGGGCGTGTTGCGGGATGTTGAAATGGCTTTTGACTGATGCCGGCGCTCCTCGGGCGTGTGTGATACGGGTGTGTTTCCGGTTGGCGTGCGGGCGGCGCCCGCAGTGGAGAGTTGTACAGAATGAATACAAAAAAGACAGTGCGTATTATTGACGGGAAAAGAATAGCCTCAGCAGTACTGGAGGAATTGCGCGGAGAAATCGCCCAAATGCGTGCCCGGAACCTTGTGCCGGGTCTGGCCGTTGTTCTGGTGGGGAACGACCCCGCAAGCGAGGTCTATGTTCGTTCCAAGCGGAAAACCTGCGCAGACCTTGGCGTGAATTCCTTCGCTTATGACCTGCCCGTCGACTGCACGGAAAAACGGCTGTTGAAATTGATTGAAAGCCTGAATGCGGACCCGCGCGTACACGGCATTCTGGTGCAGATGCCCCTGCCGAAACATATCAGCGAGAAAAAAATTCTGGAAGCCCTTTCCCCGGAAAAAGACGTGGACGGGTTTCATCCGGTGAATGTGGGGCGACTCCTGAACGGAGAGGAATGCTTTGTTTCCTGTACTCCCGCCGGATGCCAGACGCTGCTGGCGCGTTCCGGGATTAAAACCACGGGAAAACATGTCGTTATTGTAGGGCGCTCGAATATTGTGGGAAAGCCGCTGGCCGCGTTGTTGATGCAGAAATCGGAAGACGCCAATGCCACGGTGACCATATGCCACTCGAAGACACGTAACATGAGCAAATACACACGGGACGCGGATATCCTCGTGGCAGCCATGGGTGTTCCGGAATTTATCAAGCCGGCAATGGTGCGTGAAGGCGCCGTTGTAATCGATGTGGGCGTTAACCGCATTCCGGACCCGACGCGAAAGAGCGGCAATCGGCTCGTTGGCGATGTCGCGTTTGCCGGGGTATCGAAAAAAGCCCGCGCCATTACTCCGGTTCCCGGCGGCGTGGGCCCCATGACCATCGCCATGCTGATGAAAAATACGGTCAAGGCCGCCCGTCAAGTTCCGGCAAAGAAATAGGGGCATGGTCAAACGAATCGAAATAAGCTCGCTTCTGCCGCTTCAAATGGCGGCGTTTGTACTGTGCTCCTCATTGTTGGTGGTGGCCGGCGCCCGTATCTATTATCACTATCAAATTGACGCCCTGAATGCCCAGGAGGAAAGGCAGAACGGCCTGCTCTTCGCTATCGCGCAAAACGGTGTTTGCGCCCACATTCGAAACGGGATGTATCATCCCGACCTCCTCGACGACTGGTTTACCGGCTTGTCTATCGCGGCCGGTCTTGGGGGGATGCGCTTGTGCGCCGCCAATAATATTGATATCGTTGCCACGGGTATCTATCTGGAAAAGGACACGGAAAATACCTTGCGGGAGATACGAAAGGAAGTGCCGGCTTTTGAATCTCTAGCGCGTCCGGCCTGGCGGCGCGGCGGTTCGCGCGGCCCCGGAAGACTTGGTCCTCAGGGCGGTTTTGGGGCCGGCGGCGGGTGGCGGCCCTTGCCACCCGGACCTTATATTTTCTTACTGGCTGTGGACCCGGCGCCCTGGATACAGCGCCGCGCCAGCGTACGAAATCATACCGCGTTGGGGGGCGCTTTGGCTGTTTTCTGCCTGGTGCTGCTGGGGCTGGTCCTGGCATCGCGTGAATATCAGCGGCGGTTGCGGCAGAACCTGTCCGATGCGGAGGCTGCCGCCGCGCGACAGGCCTTGCTGGCGCGTTTGGGCGCCGGACTGGCCCATGAAACCCGAAATCCGCTCGGCCTGATACGCGGCATGGCCCAGGGAATCGCCGAGTCATCACAGACGTTACCCGATACCCGGGACCGCGCCCTTCGGATAATCGATGAGACGGACCGGGTCGCCGGACAAATCGATAATTTTTTAGGCCTCGCCAACCCCGC
>JAKLHG010000512.1 GCA_022710255.1 Candidatus Hydrogenedentota bacterium | reverse complement strand
ACGCTTCAGGATTAACAAGAGGACATAGGATTATTTGCGGCGACGAAGGCCGGAGACACCTACCATGGCACAAGCGCCGGCAAGTGCAATAAGGCCCAGAGCGCCACCAACAGGAATCACAAACTCCAGCACTACAAGCGTATAGGAAGCTTCATACTGTTCGACAGCCTTGGCATCCACATCCACCACTACCGAGTACACGCCGCTGTCGGCGACTTGGGCATTGGTAATGGACACGGCGCTGCCCGTCTCGTCCGCAAGGATGATGCCATCCTTCTTCCACTGATAGGCAACAGCAGTACCCATGCCGGGGTTAACGGCCACGGAAATGGTGACACTCCCGCCCAGCGGGATTTTCCCCGTGGGACTGGCGGCAATTGACAATACCGCCGGCGGTTCTTGTTCAGGGTCGAGAGCAGCCGCGACATATTCCGCAGGGCTGTATTCCAGACCATTTACGAAGTAGTTATATTCCACCCAGTTGGAATTGCCGCTGCCATCCGCATCTCCGTTTTTGCCAAGAGCGGGGATACCCGTCGTAATGGAAGCAATGCCACCTTCCGGGGGCGTCAGACCGATATCGGCCAACAGCAGGAGCAGCTGATCCAGCGCGGCATTCGTCTCCGCATCACCCAAAGTAGTAAAACCGGCCAGTACGGAACTCAGAGCAGGTACTAAGTAAGGAGCAGCAGACTGCACGATACCGCGCAGGTCCTTGTCGCCCTTCATTTCAGCGACGGCAAGAGCATCCACGATCAAATTTTTGATCGCCACATAGTTTCCCTGATACGCGGCTACCACCGCCGCATCGTTTGCATTGTATTTGGCGGCCAGAATACCCAGTTCATAGGAACCGTCCAGCATACCGTTTGGTGTCACGGGAATCTCCGCTTCCAGATCAACCGGTCCGTTGATGTCCATCGTAAGACACTGTACCAGATTCGCGAAATTCATGACTTCAGGCTCCACGCCGCCGACAGGAATCAATGAGCAATAAACGATGTCCGTATACGCGCAGAAATCCACTTGTCCCGCAATGGGAGCAAAATTCACCGGACCGCCCAGCACAAAAATATTGAACAGCGGCAGCGGGGCAAAGGTCCAGTTGACAGGGTTGCCATACTCATCGCTGGTTGCCGGGCACGACGCGAGGTCGGGCACCGGGGTATGGGCAGCAAAAGCCACGCCCGACATGGCCACGACCAACAGCCCAATCAGTACACTTTTCTTCTTCATGATAGTTACGTCCTCCTGGTTTGTCCTTGAATACCTGTTGTTAAGAACTTAAGACCTGTTAACACGATTACACTTGAGCCTCACGTCCACGACTTGCATCCTGCCTCACAGCTGAATGCCCAACCCCAGACAAGGCTGCACAACACTCCTTCAACTGTCATATCGTATACCTGTACAAATGATACACGAAAAGAGTACGTATGTCAAGCTATTTTTAGGGCCGTGTCATTTTCCTCTTCTCGTTTTGAATAACTCTGAAAGACCAATCCGACCCGCACATGATGTGTTAAACTGTGCATACACCACTTTATATTGTTGTTAGCTACGCAGTTTCGACTAATAAATAAATACAGAAAAAGGGTGCTGTGTCGTGTCCCTGTTCCATAACGACCGGAAGTCTGGATAGCCTGTCCATTATGATCTCAGATTTTAGCGCATACTGGCATTACTGACAGGCCATGATTCCGTCTGTGGAGATAGGTTCCTTGATTTATCGGGTGATTGCACACCAAGTTTACGCAAGGCAGGGAATATCTACGGGCAGCGGGAACCGTCCCACATTACTTCGGTCTTGTGGACCATGTCCGCAAAAACTTCGGGACAGTTCATCATGAGGCTTTCAGCCTCCCCCGTAAACGATGAGAATGAGACCGTTCGGAAGCGAGGGACAGTCCCGTCTCGCTTCGCTCGCTTGCGACAGTCCCTGTGTTCCGAACTTATTTTCAGGGCAGCCACCGGCGCTCCATTTTTTGCTCAAGTAGTGTTATCATTTTTGAGTTTCAGGTAACACCCGCGTCAGCAAGAATTATTCTTGAAAAATCTCATTTATAAAAGAAGTGATATCCGCATTTTCACCCAAGCGTGCTTGATTATTACTACCGCCGGTGTTTTCAAAGAGTGTTTTGACGGTCTTATCCGGCACAGGCCTGAGTCCTGCGTCAAGGGGAGTGCAGAGCAGTACCGGCGCTTGCATTAGCGCAACCAGGTCGCAGAAATCGTAGACCTGCAATATCCCCGGAATAAAGACCTCCGGCGGCCAAAGAATATCCTGCTCCGTCACCAGCATTTCAATACCGACAGGCATTTCATCGCAAAAGACACCGGCAGGATCGCCCGCGAGTACGCCAACGTGGAGTGCGATGACAGCACCTAGTCCATGACCACCGACGATGACCCTTTGAACGCCCGGAGCTGCGCGCAACCACGCATAGGCCGCCAGGCCATCCCGGACCCGCATGGCCATAAGGCTGTCGCCCAGGGCGGCGGACACATACGCCAGCCACCGGTCGCGCCCTCCCCACCCTGCGAGATCGTAAGGCAACTCCGCCGGCGCGGTATCGCCCCACCCGCGCAGATCCACTGAAAGCAACTGGCGTTCCCCCTCGCTATTTCCCAGGAATCCCGCCCATGCCGCTGCGCGTCCCTGTTTGCACAGGTCGTTCCAGCGGCCCAGGTCATCGAAGAACAACACCGCTTCCTGCCGCCGCCCTTCCTCCACCGGATAGAGCCAGGTTGCCGGAAGGCAAATACCCGATTCCGGCATCATCACCATCTCGCACACCCAATGGTCCCAGGCTCGCACCGGTTCCTCTGCCCGAACCTCGGGCGACGCCACAGGAGTTTCAATTCCGAGGAGGCGGCCCACCGCGTTCCTGTCGGGCTTAGGCCGGGTTTCCCGAAGCCGCAGTGCGATATCCCGGTTTTCCGAAAAAATATTCCGTTCCCGCCGCGGGCCGCAAGCAAGTTGGGCGCCATCGAGCAATTCCAGGCCGGCTTCGTCAATAGCCGGGACGGAGCGGTCCGGCGACTCCAGCAGCCAACGGTTCATCCAGGCCACAAAGCGCAGCGCCATATGCAGCGTGTAGGCATGTCCGCCATCGTCCAGCACGAAGGCGAACTTATCCGCCATGCCGGCGGCGGTAAAGCCCGCGGCGACGGTGTCGGCAATATTTCGAGACATGGCTTCCGTGAAGACTTCATCCTGCGCACCGGCCATGAGCATCACGGCGGCGGGCAACGCTGT
>JAKLHG010000511.1 GCA_022710255.1 Candidatus Hydrogenedentota bacterium | reverse complement strand
GCCATCGGCCGGGCCCTCATGGGAGGGCCCCGGCTCCTCTTGCTGGACGAACCCACCCTGGGCCTCGCCCCCCTGCTGGCGGAACAGGTCCTTCGCACCCTGGGGGTCCTGCGGGATCGGGGGATGACCCTGCTGCTGGCGGGATGACACCGCGTGGTGGGCCTTGATGCATACAGTGTCATTTCGGTCTGGCCACGGGAATGCGTTTCAGAAAAGCCAGCGCCTTGATATATTGCGCATTGTTGCGGAGTGAAAAACCATTGGTATTCTCGTCCGGGGGGCCTGCGGACGGTAAGGTGAAGCGCGGCAAATCAAGTTCGGGCGCTTGGGGCCCTGTTCCGTACAACACCAAAGCGCCTGCATCATCTGAACAAAACCCTTCAGGATACCGGACTGGCGGTTCATGTTCCCTGCACAGGCCTGAAATCAGGCACACCCCGAAAGGATTATTACCTAAAAGCCAATTCAATTGATGGTACGCCAACGCCAGGTATTTTTTCTCCGCCGAATAACGATAGGCCTGGCACGCTGTCTGAACCGCGGACAAGAGTCGCGCCGTGTTGCCGAGGAGGGGATGTTTCATGCCCTCGGTCCAGGTAAAAAACCCCCTCCCGGAACCTTCCTGAGAACGGGTAAGGCCAAAGGGATTGGCGGCATTCGTCAGAAGAATATCGGCACTGGCGCAAAAGGCCTCTCTTAGATATACGGAGATGGTGGTATCGGTCACATACTCATACTCCAACAGGGATTCCACACGTTCAAGCACAATTCCCGGGTAAATTTCCTTTGCATAGGCCAGGTAAGCCTCTTCACCGGTGGCTTCATACAAGTCCATGGCGGCAAAGAAAAACCACATCCCTTCCCGTTTTTCATCCAGGACCGGCTGTATCAGCAACCGAGCCGCTTCCTTAATCTTATCCGCGTCGTTCTTGTAACGGGCGATGCAGGTCAACGCATTAAGATAGAACGGGAACTCCTCGTGCTGAAGGAGGTGTACGGCGTTGCCCTGCAGAAGCCACGCCGCGAGGGCGTCAGCGCCATAGAATGCTTCTTGTTCGAGCGACAGCAGACGGGGGTCTCCGGAATACCTGCCCTGCAGCAGACTCCAGGACTGCACCAGGGACCACAGTAAAACAGCGTCTGAAGCCTTGTTCAAACCCGGGTCATCCCACAAGCGTAACGGACCGGGAGAAGCACCGGGGGCCGGACGGCAGTGTTGAAAGGGGGTCACGGCGGGAAGGAACGCTTCTTCCCAGAGCACATCAAACCGTATGCGGATGGAACCGGTCACCTCCGGACAGTCGTCCATTTTTACGGTCAAGGTATAATCGCCTTCTTCCTCAAAATTGGTGAAGTCCCCCTGAAAATAAAAATCCTCCCACGTCACGCCGCCGGCGCCTTTCACCTGGCCGCCTTCGCCAAGATCTTCCTCATAAACCACCTCGCCAAAGGCATTCGTGAGGGAAAACCGTGCCGTGTGCGCGGGAAAATTGGAACGCACCGTAAACCGTTTGGGTGCCACCTGTTCATAGCCAAGGCGGTTACACATCAACGTCACTTCAGGTACAAACGCATACAATCCCATAAAACGGACCGTCTGCCAACAGAAGGCTTCCCCGGTTTTCCCGTGAGCAACCAGGGAAACGCGCACAGATTCAGCGGCCACCGGCCGTTCAGATTCGGACAGGTTAAACCGGCGACGCCCTTCCGGTCCGGAAGCGGGTTGGAGGACCACCGCCTCTAAAACAGCGCCTTCCGCCATCCAATACAGGGTCGCTTGGGCTTCATCACCGCCCGTGGCGGTTATGCTGCCGGATAGGGACTGCAGATCTTCACTGAGATGTATCTGCGGGGAGAGAACTGAAACAGGTTCCAAGGTGTTGATGCAGAGTGCAGCGCCGCCGCCCGGCACGGCCCCTTCGGCCAACGACCAGGATTCGGCGGCAACCGAGGGTCCTTTCTCCGGCCAGATATCGCCCCCAAATACCTCCCACCCCTCCGGCAATACGCCTGGCGTCTCTCCGGCAAAAGAATCCAAGTCAAAAACCGGCCGGTATTCCTCGAGTGTCGCGCCTTCATCCAGGGCATGCCCGAAAGAAACCATCAGAAGCATAAGGACTGCCAGCCCCGAACATACAGGATATGCCGCCGCACGCACGTAAAAAATACGGAGGCATGGTTTTACCCCGTGAATAATGGTCATACTACAACTCCACATCCGCCTTTCAGCGCCCTTGTGACACTACCTGCCCGATTTATCATCACGGGTAGGGTTTTCAGATTCAAAACAACGGTTTGTCAGCCCTTTCTTTCAGCATGCACCACAGCCGCTGCTTCATGACTTATAACAGAATTACAGAGGTGACGCAAGAAACGGCCACGTCCTGTGGCCGCCCTTACCGTCCCCTCGACCATGAAGAACCCTGTCCAAGAGGAGAAGCGAGGACCGGTTTCTGTCACCGCGATTCTCCTTCAGGACGCGATGTGAAACATGTTATACTGGTCAAGTAACGAACAGGACGGTGAATCGACCCATGATACCTTTGTTAAACCCTTTCAGAACAAGTCTCCGCCCAAATGTCCGGATAGGCCGGGCTGTACAGGCGTTAAGCGTCATAACGGTTCTGATCCTGGCGCCGGGACTCTCCTTTGCAGCCGGTCCTCCTGTAATCCAGTTGAGCACGGTGACCGCAGCTGCCGGCGGCACGCTGCTGATGCCCGTTTCCTTCCAGGCCTCGGAAGGAAAAGGTGTATCCACACTCGTCCTGCGTCTTTCGATACCGGCCCTGCGGGTTACCCTTCTGGATGTTATTCCGGATGCGTCCGTAGCTGCCTCTGGAAAATCACTCGACTTTGAAACCGGAAACAACCAGCTTTCAATTTGTGTTTTCGGGGGCACCTCGGATATCACGTCCGGCGGGCTGTGCCTGCTTTTGTTGCGCCTGCTTCCGGACAACCTGCCCGGCACTTCGATAACCGTGGCCGATGTGGGCACCCATGGCGCGGATAAAGAGGCGTCGGCGGTTGTGGTTGACGTTCAGGAAGGCGTCATTACGGCGGCAACCGGCACCAACCCCCACGTCGCGGACAGTAACAAGGATTGGTCCGTCTCCCTTCCGGAATTGCTCCGTATTATTCAGTTCTATAATGTGGGAAACCATCATTGCGACGCCGCCACGGCCGACGGTTTCGCCCCCGGGCCCGGCAATACGGAATGTCAACATCATGACGCCGACTATACCCCGGCGGACTGGACTATTTCCTTCGTGGAATTGCTGCGCCTGATACAACTCTACAAC
>JAKLHG010000510.1 GCA_022710255.1 Candidatus Hydrogenedentota bacterium | reverse complement strand
CATGGCCCGTAGACTACTGTTGGTGCTTTTCCCCCTGATGGCAGTGGTGTTTGCAGGCGCCGCCCTGGCGCAAAGCGGTATCGAAGAACAGACTGCCGCCACCTCCAGGGGTGACGCCGCCTCCAGGGATGCCATCGCCCCCGGGGGCGATGCCGCCGCAGAACAGGATAGTGAAAGTGAAGACGCCGCAGGCCTGGAGCCGGAACCGAAACACCCGCTGAAAGGCGATGTGGTGGTTTTTAAGCGGGGTTCGGAACTGCGCGGCGTGAAGGTGGTGCGGCAGTCGCCCATGTTTGTCGAAATTGAGTATCTTCCCGGAGAGCCTTATCTGAAAATCCCCAAGGCGCAAGTCAGCGAAGTCATCTATGAGCAAAAAGAGGAACCGGGAAACAATGCCGGGGACGGCCTGACACTCGGACCGGACATTATGCCCGGCGAAGAAGTATCCGCGGAATTCAACCACCAGTTAACCTCCGTCGTTTCCGATACGCCATTGGAATACAAGGATGAAGATTACCTGGAGGTGATTCGTTCCTTATGCGGCAAGACCGGTATTGTGGTAGATGTGGATGCCAACCTGGAAGCCCTTTCCCCGGAGGCGCGCAAATTCAGTTATACCGTGCCCGCCGGCACCACCATGCTGGACTTCTTGCGCAGGGACTTGGCCGGGATAGCAACGGACTTGCGGGTAATTCTGCATTATGACCGCTTGATGCTTCAGAAACGGATGGCCATGCCGGACTTACCGCCCGAGTTACCGCTCCCTGACGCGCCTCCGGCCGGAATCCCTGCAGAAGCGCCTGAAACCCTGCCCGAACCGGCCGCAGAGGGTACGCCTGCTATCCCCGCTGAAGCGCAATAGTACCTGTAACAAGGTTACCGTGCTGCAATGATACCTCATCAATTTCCCCGGCTGAAGGGAAGGGTTGTTGAATATCCGCCCGTGAAGCCATTATACGCCCGGTCACCTCAGTGGCCCGGTGTATCAAGGTCGTGATGGGGAAGGTGATACGGTTTCCCCATGACCAAGCCTGCTGCCAATCATCGGCGGCCATTGTTTCCTGTATGAATTTTTGGATTTTACCCCTTGTGTAACGTATACTCGTTTGGTGCCGGTGCATCAAGCGGCGGGTGCCGATTTTCGAACATCGAACCCGTTCCACTACTGTGCGATTACCAAGAGCGGCCGTATAAAAAGCCAGGGAGATTCTCACTATGAAAAAAGGTTGTTTGGTCGTTATTATCGTGCTGGCGGTATTGCTTGCATTACTGGCGGCCGGTGTTTTCGTCGCATATAGAATAGGCGACCAACGCATGGGCTTGAGCCAGGCGCCGGTAATCAGTCACGAGCAGGCCGTAAAGGGCGACACCCGCATACGGTTTGTCATTTCCCCTGAAAAACTGGCCCCGTTTATTGCCGCATACCTGCCGCCAAAGATGCAAGAGGCGGTGGCGCGGTTCATGAATGCGGAAGATGCCCTGAGCATGGTGCTGCCGCGCGAAATCGCCCTGCTGGCGCGCTCGGATATCCTGGGAAAGAATATGGGGCTGACATTATTCGCCAACGAAAAGTATCTTGGACGCATGATTCAGGAACGGGTCAACGGGTCCGAATTCTTTTCAAACATCCCTCAAATCAACTGGACCACCAATGGTTTTGAACTTCCCGAACGCGGCTTTCTCTACGCCGAAGGAAATCTTCCCTTCCCCGATTCCGTTGAAGAAGACCTGAACAAATTGTGGCCGGTTGCCGCGAAGGAACCCGCCGCAGCCGCCGAGGGAACCAGCCAGGCTGAACTGGTGATTGACAATCGCAACGGGGACATTCTAGCCGTGGCCGGGGCCCTTGTCCAGGCGAGCGGGCAAGATTGGAACCTGCTGAAGGAGAATCAATACGGCCGTACCGCCATCGGCATCATGGAAAGCATTCATATCGGACGCCTTAAGGCCGACATGATGGATATGGACACCGCAGCCATCCAGCTGCGTATCGATTCGGACGCGGAAAAAGGGCCCGGATTGCAGTTCCTCCTTTCCGGGCTGGCATTGCCATACCTGCGGGAGCACATCAAAAAGAACTATGCCTTGGTACTTGAGGGCGAGTTGCCCTGGAATGCCGGGGAAAACGCCATTATCGGTTCCTTTAAACTGACCGGGCTGAAACCTTTCCTGCAAAGTCGGCTGGCACAGATGCAGTAGTCTAGTCGTTCTTGCGGCAGAGCTTGTTGGCGAGCCAGACGAGGTTTTGCGCAAAATGGCGCACCGTCTCGATGCCTTCATCGTCTTCGGACACTTCACCCTGCAACCTGCCGAACCCGATGTTCCAATAGGAACTGCCGGGTACAATCATGTCCATGATCATGAACCAGAACAGAAGTTGCGCCAGGGTGAAGTTTTGACCGGCACGCCGGGCCACCACAACGGGCCCGCCCAGTTTCCGGGCAAAAACATTGCCGTTGGCGCGGCCCACATAGCCGGCACGGTCGAGCAGCGCCATAAGGTCCGCGGTGGCGGAGCCAAAATACACAGGGGACCCGAGCAGAATGATGTCCGCCGCACGCATCTTGTCGTACACCTGCTGAAATGCGTCCTCGGCGATGATGCAGGTATTGTCTTTGCGGCTAAAACAGGTGCCGCAGGCCTTGCACGGCCGAATGGGATTTTCAGCAAGCTGGACCAATTCTCCGCTGATGCCTCCTTCCTCCAGCACCTCCAGGCAGGCGCGCAACAGCGTGGCGGTGTTGCCGTTCGGACGTGCGCTTCCGTTAATGGCGATTGCATACATGCCGTATCCTCCTGTCACGTGTACCGCGCCTCGGGGTGGAAGGAAACGGCCGCAGCGGTGGTCCCCGTCGGACGAAACTCTCCCGCGTCCGTAATCTCCACACCCAAGGCCGCATCGGCGTTCAACGCCCTGAAAATGACCGCATTCTGCATGATGTCTTTCAATCCCGGATAACCGGGCGACCAGCGCTGCCCGCAGTCGGCGGGGACGCCCATGTGCGCGCGCAGCAAGCCGTGCAGATGGTCGGCCATATCTTCCGCGATACGATCACTCAATCCCTGCAGGAAGAGCGCCGACTCGAAATCATCCTTCTTCTTAAACATGTCCACGGCCGCTTCCACCTCGCACCCGGCCGTGGTCAGCTGCAACCCTATCATATCATACTCCCCTTCACGCCGGGGCATGAAATATTGCGCGCCCGAGACCAGATCCGTATTGCCCGCACCAATCACCGTATTAAAAAGAAGGCGCGCCAACTCCCTTTCGGGATGTTCAGGCTCCAGGAGGACAACTTCCTC
>JAKLHG010000051.1 GCA_022710255.1 Candidatus Hydrogenedentota bacterium | reverse complement strand
TCCAGCAACGGACAATTGATGGCATCCTTCGCCGCGCGAATGGCCCTGTCCTGCCCCTCGCACACACCGATACCCATCAGCGCCCTGCCGCGCGATTTCATCAGCGTGCGCACATCGGCGAAATCGACGTTTATCAGTCCCGGCACCGTTATCAGTTCCGATATGGCCCGCACGCCATTGTGGAGCACTTCATCGCCTTTGCGGAATGCGTCCACCAACCGGGTTTCATCGTCGCTCAGTTGGGCGATGCGGTCATTGGGCACCACAATCATGGAATCCACATGTTTTTCAAGCTCTTCCAGGCCCGACAGTGCATTATCCATGCGTTCCATGCCTTCATAAGAAAAAGGCAGGGTAACCACGGCAACCACGAGCGCCCCGGATGCGGTCGCTTCTTCCGCAACAATCGGGGACGCGCCCGTGCCTGTGCCGCCGCCCAGGCCTGCGGTCAAGAATACCATTTCGGCCCCTTGCACCACATTACGGACGCTTTCCCGGTCCTCTTCGCAGGCCTGCCGCCCTATTTCCGGCCTGGCGCCCGCGCCAACACCCTTACCCTGGCCAATCTGCAGGCGGGTGGTGGCAAGGGAATGCCTGAGATCCATAACATCGGTATTAATCGCGATAAAATCCACGTTAGTCATGCCTGATTCAATCATCCGGTTGACGGCATTGCCCCCTGCGCCGCCGACGCCGCACACTTTGATTATGGCGTCCTGCAACATACTTTCATTGGAATGTTCTATGAGCATGTGTGAGTCTCCCGCCGCGCGCGGCATAAAAGCTGCAAGTAAATATCAGTTCCCATCAGCGACACACCAAGTCGCTGTCAAAACGCAAATCCAGATAGTATTCACAGGGGATAGCGCCGTTCATTTGATCCCACAACATGGCCAGCCGGGTGGTCTGGGTTTCAAAATCGGTGCGGCCCCAACGCATTTCATAGGGCAGTTCTTCAAAATACATGCGTATATTATCCACGCTTTCCGCGGAAATTTCAGAAAGAGTAAGTTTATCAGAGAAAGGCAGTTTCATGAATTCTTCCCATAAATCAAACGCGGCCCTGAGTTCGGGCAGATCAAGATGCTGGCCCGGCCCAAGCGTCACTACACCAGGCAGATTGGTAATCAACGGGCCCACGGGAACCGCAAAGGGGGAAATCTGACGCAACACCACGAATTCCCGGTCAATCTCGAAAAGGTGATTGTTTACCATGACCGTGGCGGCCGCCTCCCGCTCCGCGATACGCAGCAGGAGTTCGTTTACGGACATGCGGCTCACTTCGCAGCGTTTGACATAGGGTAATTTCTCCACATTATCCTCGATCGCTTCAATATCAAGGAACAGAACGTTGTCGTTGGCATCAATTCCCGAAGCCGCGAGAATGGTCTTTTCTTCCGTCTTCTGAGCATTTTCAAAGGCAACCCGCTGCACCTTGAAATAATCCGACTGGGGAAACGAGTAGGCGACCACCGCAACCGCGCCTAGGAAAATAACCGCCCGCAATAAGACTTTCACGCGTCTCCAGAAAGGCCCCCGTTTTGTTTGAACGGACAAGGCCTGCCGTTGTGGCATAGGCACGGTCATGGTTTTCATCGTTCTTTTCCTCCTGTATCCGGCGCAAGCATCTCCAGCAGGGCCGAGACTATGTGATTAATGTCTCCCGCGCCCAGCACCAGCAGAATGTCACCTGGACGCAACACCTTCTCCAATCTTTCCGGCACGGCGTTCTTATCCCTGACCAGTTCCACATGCCGTGCCCCCGTTGCCTGGGCAGCGTCCACAATCATGCCCGCGTCCACCCCCGGCATGGGAGCTTCGCGGGACGGATAGATGTCCGTTACGAGGGCCAAGTCGGACATGGCCAGAGCTTTCGCGAAATCTTCACAGAAGAATTTGGTGCGGCTGAAAAGATGGGGTTGGAAAACACTGATAATCCTGGCGTCCGTGGCCCACCGCACCGCTTCAAGCGTATTGCGTATTTCCGTGGGATGATGGGCATAGTCTTCCATCACCGTGACGCCGCGGGCCACGCCGCGCAGTTGGAGACGCCTCCGCACGCCGGCGAACTGGCGCAGTCCCTCCGCAACCGTGGCGAACCGCAGCCCGAGGCACAAGCCCACCATGCATGCGCCGAGCGCATTCCGCACGTTATGTTTTCCCAGCGTATTGATCTCAAGTGTGCCCAGCATCCCCCTGGGCGCCAACCGCTCATCATGACACACCACATCGAAAGTGGTTTTCACGGACGCCAACTGGGACCCCAAAGGGCTGTCGGGGGAAAGCAGTGTCCGCCTTACATTGACACCTTCCAGGGAAACGTTCCCGTCCAATCCGTAGGTCAGGGCAACGCTCTCAATCTCGGGGAGAATTTCGCGGCAGTGGGGATCGTCACCGCACAGAATGGAATACCCGTAGAAAGGCACTGTGTTACAAAAATCGGTAAAGGCACGCTTGATGCTGTCAAGGGTGCCGTAATATTCAAGATGCTCCGCATCGATGTTGGTGACGACGGCCATGGTAGGATGCAGACGGAGAAAAGAGCCGTCATGCTCGTCCGCTTCCGCGACCAGGTAATCCCCCGTTCCCCACCGGGCGTTTGTGCCGCTCCGCTGCAGGATGCCGCCGACAATCGTAGTGGCGCCAAGATTCGCATCTTCCAGGAACGCACTGATCATGGAGGTGGTCGTTGTCTTGCCATGGGTGCCGCCCACCACAACGGCATTCGGCTTCAACCGCATCAAATCGGCCAGCAGATCGCTGCGATGAATCACCGGTATTCTTCGGTCGTGTGCAGCCTGTATCTCAACATTGTCCGAGGTGATAGCGGCGGAGACGACCAGGATACCCGCATCTCCCACATGGGACGCGTCATGCCCGGCATGAAACCTGAGGCCATAACGCTGCAACCGGGCGGTAATGGGAGAAGGCTGCATATCCGAGCCGGACACCTCATAGCCCAAATTCAACAGGATTTCGGCCAGGCCGCTCATGCCGATGCCGCCTACACCCACAAAATGCACTTTTCTCTGAATGCCGTTCACAACACTTACCTCTCATACCCAACATATTGTAGTGATGCTTAGTATAACACAAGATCAACCACAATAAAAAGTATTTTCTTGAAAGTGTACAGTACGGGAAAAATCCCTCCGCTGACAGGAAAATCCGGCCTCGGGTACCGGAGCCCATGGAACCGGGCTGGTGTGCATCGTACCCATATCTCCCCCTGTCATTACCCACAAATGCCATATCGTTATTTTGTGGCGAGCAGAATGTAAAATATGGCACGTTATTCTGTAAATGCCCCGAAGGGGCTATATAACAAAGCCCGGGGTTGCGGTACTCCGCTACCCTGGGTATGCAAAGAATCCTTATCCCTTTCTGTTCTACTCCAACGGAGTTGCGTCGCCTTTACTATAGGCCTGATTCATACGTGCTCCAAGGACACAACCCCATTCGGGGTAGCAAAGAAGGGGTGCGTACACATCTCCCAGGGTAGCGGAGTACCGCAACCCTGGGCTTTGTTATGGCATCCCGTTGGGATGCTGAATGAAAAAGAAAGGCGCATCTTGCTCTTGCCACCATTTACTAAAAGATGTGGGTAATGACAAGTATCTCCCCAGGGAAGGGCACGACTCTGTAAGCCGCGTTCCGGCAAGAGTCCATTCCTGTCAGACAGGCGCCCCTAAATGAAATCTCGCAAGTGTTCTTCCACCTCCGCAATCAACTGCTGCGCCTCTATATCGAGGCCGGTGTTCAGTAAATCCAGATGAAACGGATAGGCGGCCAAGAGTATCCGGTGCACGACGAGCCACAGGCATACCATGATGATAAAGCCGCCCAGCAGTATGCCCATGTACCGCCTTAACAGGCATCCGTAGACACCCATGCGCCGTCGGAATGAAATCCGCCCCGTTACGACCCGTGCATTGCCGGAACCGTCGCCGTCTTCGATTTCCACCGGCAGGTCGCCCCGTATAAAACCTTTTTTTATTTGAAGCAAGGGATATGAAATGCCGGTCAGGAGCATGAACCCGGCGACGCCATACCAGAGTACAGGTATGAAGGTCTCGAACCGGTGCGAAAGCCCGAAATGACTTGCGGCCGCAAGCACCGCCAGCAAGAGCGTCATGACGCCAAATCCCGCAAGGGGAGGAATAACCGCCATCCAGGTATGGGGCAGGGCGCGCAAACGTTTTCCGGCCGAGCCGGCCTTGTGCAGGAACAAGGCGACCGCATAGAAGACAAAAAACAGGAGCGCCGTTTTCGTAGCCAGCCGAAGAGGCACAAGCAGGCGGTCCCGATATTGCGCCTCGGCCAAGGGACGCCGCTCCTCAAACTGTGTGAGGGCCGCAAGGGCCTCACGTACGAGAAGGGTTGCATTGTTAATTTCCGGGTCCAGAACGCCGCCGTTTTTTTTGGACCACTCTCCCCGCAGCAGCAACGCCTCGAGCTGGATTTGCAGGGCAGCCTGCAGCTGAACCGTTGACGGAGGACTGTCGCCTTTTCCAAGCCCCATTATCCTGGCGCCCATGGACTGCACAATTTCAAGGTAATCGTCCCAGTTTCCCGTGTCCTCCCGCAAGAAGTGCCCGCGTACCCTGGCAAAGATGTTGTCGGCACACTGCAACAGCGGTTCGGTCATGTGCGCCGCGATTTCCATTCTCAGCTTTTCGTACCGCAGTCCCCGTTCAGGCAGACTGTCATGCCACAAGGGCTCAGGGAAAAGAACGGGGTCGCCGGAACCGTTTGTCCTCCGCAGCAAGGCTATCAAATCAGTCATATCGCTTTCCGGTTCCAGCGTCGCGGCAAAAGCGGCGGCCTCCAGGTAGCGGGGCAGCGCATTGGAGGGCGGATTCGCCCCGGCCTCGCGAAAACGCTCCCGCGCCTCGCCGGGGTTACCCCCGGCATAGAGTCGACACCCGTAATTGAGCAACAGCGACATATCGCGCGGATTTGCCTGGTACGCCCGCGCATAAGCCTCGAGCACTTCGTCCGGTTCTTCAACCAGGGCGAGCGCCTCCAGGTACAAGGGCGAGGGTGCTTTCTTGAGTTCCGTTTCCCGGCGCACCACGGTCCTCAAAATAGGCCTCGCCTGGGCCGGATGCAACGTCAACGACATGCGGTACTGGATTTCGCTCTGTTCATAACGCAAATACCCTTCCGCGAACCACAACATAAATGTGAGCAGAAAAGCGATGGCAACCAGCAGACGAAAAGAACGTCGGATACGGCGCGCCCAAACAAAATCACAGGACCGCCGTGGCGTCGCTCCCATTTCCGGCGTCGGACTCACCGATCGCCTCCCATCAGTTTACGGGCGATGATTTTGCCTTCCTCTACTCCGGGTTGATTAAAAGCGTCCACATGATACAAGCGTCCGGCCATGGCGGTTTCCACTTCGAGCATGTACAGAACCTGAGCGACGGTATAGGCGTTTAAGGCAGGCAATATGACGCGAATGACGGGCCGGTGGCTCATTTTCAGCGCATCAAGGGTACCCCGCAGCTCGGCGGCCATTAGTTTGTTCATTGTGGCATTGCGCAGGTAATCCAGCCCCTTGACCTGGGGCAACACGTCCGGTATGCGCAGGGAGGCTGAGAATCGCGTCACTTCGAGCATGGTAAACAACTTGTTGTTGGGGCCCTCCCGGTACAGCTGCACCTGTGAGTGCTGGTCTGTCACTCCCAGCGCCTTGATAGGCGTCTGTCCGGTGAAGACTTCCTTCTCCCCGTCAAGATCGAATTTCTTGCCCAGGCTTTCCGCCCAGAGCTGGCGGTACCAGTCGGCCACATCACGCAGGCCGTCGGCATAGGGCATCATGACGGACATGACCTTTCCTTTACGCACATCCATCAGGTATTGCACGGCGGCCCTCAGGTAGGCCGGGTTATCCGTCAAGGACCCCCGGGAACACTGCTTGTCCATGGCCGCGCACCCTGCAACCATGGCGTCGAGGTCCATGCCCAGCATGGCGGCGGGAAACATGCCGACCGGCGAAAAAACGGAGAAACGCCCGCCCACGTTCAGTGGAATATCGAAAGAAACCAAGTCATAGGCGTCCGCCACGGGATGCAACAGACTCTTGGGCGCCTTTTCACCCCGGGGGCTGGTGGTAACCACCAGGTGGTCCTTGACCGCACCGGCACCGAGTTTCTTTTCGAGCATATCCACGACAATCATCAACTGGGCGATGGTTTCCGCCGTACCGCCCGATTTGGAAATCACGTTGTAAAGGGTTTTTTCGGGCTTGCAGACATGCATCATGGTCTTAAAGGTCACCGGGTCGATGTTATCCATCACGAAAAGCCGCGGCCGGCCGTCACGCGCCTTGCTTCCGCGCAGGTTGCGGTAGGGATCGGCCAGCGCGGTGTGCAGCGCCGTAATGCCCAGTGCCGAACCGCCGATGCCCAGTACAACCAGGTTTTTAAAACCCATTTCGGAGAAATGGCATGCGGCGTCTTTCACGCCGTCAAACGCGGCCTTGTCTTTATAAAGATCATAAAAGCCGTATTTCTTATCTTTGCGTTCGTTCGTCAGGGTAGTGTGGAGACGCGCCACGCGGGGTTCGATCTCA
Organism: Candidatus Hydrogenedentota bacterium; assembly: GCA_022710255.1. Taxonomy (GTDB): domain Bacteria; phylum Hydrogenedentota; class Hydrogenedentia; order Hydrogenedentales; family CAITNO01; genus JAAYBJ01. The sequence goes on along the minus strand of JAKLHG010000051.1, from coordinate 6,175 downwards.
TGTAACTCGCCCGGAGTAAGACCATCCGCGGCGCCGACGGCGGCCGACTTTGCCCGGCTGATATCCACGCGAATGTCTTCGTAAACGCTTTTGGCTTTCTTTTTCATGATTCTTGTTCCTCTATCGTTCGTGTTTGTTACGCGACAGGACGGGACGCGGAAAAGCAACGCCTACCCCCGGCACGTCGGGCACAGTATGACGGTCATTTCCCCGCGCAACGTATAATCCGAGCTTCCACCGGCTTCAATTAAACGGCCTGTGGAATAATCTCCGTGGGGGCTTGTCCTATATTTTAAGACAGGACAGGGTGGATTTACAAAGGCCCTTGCCTTGCCTCTCGAAACAGAGAACACGAAAGGGCATTGTGAAAGGCCCGGACCTCATGGAGAGCACTGGCCCACAGCGGTCCAACATCCGTACCATCGGTTACTATTCATAACAGGTGCAATGGAAGGTAATTTTGCGATCCTTTACCGTCCCGGTCAATCTTCTATAAGCCCATGGCAGAGACCCAGATAATAAGGGAGCAAAAATACCGACCCACTTCCCAGTATGGTACCGTCACCGCCGTAATCCAAGGCCCACGGATCGGTGTTCCAATGATTGAAATAGCGTTCGGAAACAGGCAGCACCTTGCCGTTGACGCGGTAGCCCCGGTTATGCCGGGGCGGTTCATAGGGTTCTGACGCCTGCTGACGGGGCAGGCGCACCAGATCGAGGCGATGTGAATTCCGATGGCCCCAGTCCACCCGGTCCAGGGGAAAGTCCTTCAGGGTCTCCACGGCGTCTTCCAGGCAATTTTTCGAAGGCCGGATAGTAAACTCGCCCCAGGGGTTTTTCACGGAAGCGTCACGGCCGAAAGCGGCATACATGAAATTGAACAGGGGATTCATCTCCGGTTCTTCGTTCAGGTAGGCGGAATAAAAGGAATACATAATCCGCCGCCGCAGTTCCGGATCCTTGGTATATTTGACCAGGTTGTAATAGCACATGAAGGCCATTTCATCGTCCGACTGGTTGCCGGAGCCCGGCCCGAAATGAATCTTGTAGATCATGGCATTGGTATGGAAGTGATGCTTGTCGATCAATTCCCGGCTTGCCTCGCCATACTTGGGATCGCCCGTCACATGTTCCGCCGCGGCGAGGTAGGACAGCATGCTCAAGGATTTCAGACCCCGTTCCGCCCACCAGTGCACGTCCTGGTTCAGGCTGTCGGGATTGTAGATGGCCCAGCGGGTCGGCGTGCCGTCATGGTCCACCAGGTTGAATCCATGATCGACCAGGTGGTCCGTAAGGTCGCGTACCACTTCCCGGACCCGCTCTTTCTCCTCCTCCGTTTCCGCCACATAATCATAGTAGGCGGGATAGAAGAAATAGTGGCCGTCCAGTTCATCCGAACTGGTATCGCTTTTCCAGTACCACTTGCCGTCGCCGCTCTTTGGCCAGCGCGGTTCATATACTTTCCAGAGCACATCCTCTTTTTCGCGATGTTCGATATCGCCTTCGATGCGCCCCACGTTCGGGTCGGGACCGTCTCCGGGCAAAATGGTACGCGCCACATAGCCCTTGGGCGGCCGGATATCCCCGGTTTGTGTTACCTTCTGCAGGAAACACAACGCTTCAAAGGCCTGCGTCGCCCGGGCCTTTGCCCCGGGATCTTTGGTGGCGCCGTAAGCGAAGCATTCTCCCGCGCCGTACATGGCCGTCCACAGCCCGTCATTGTCGCTGTCCGAATACAGGATTTCGCTCTTGTCGCCCGGCCGTTTCAGGCCCACCTCAGAAGTGTATCCGAAGGGGGTGCGTTTGATGAGGTCCATCTCCTTTTCATAGCGCGACGCCTTTTCCGCCAGGGTCATCGGCTCCAGCGAGATGCAGCCGACCCCGCCGGCCGTAGCGAACCATGCATTGCCGTTTTCCTCCACGGCGATGCCGCGCACGTTATCGTCGGGCAGCCAGCGACGCCCTTGCCGGTACCGCCACACGCCGTCCTTGAACCGGATCGCGCCGCGTGTTGTCCCGAACCAGACCGAGCCGTCCTTTCCTGCCGCCATGCAGGTGAAATCATTATAGGGCAGCCCGTCCGCCCCGGTATAAAACTCCCATGTTCCCCCGTTTCGCCGGACCGCACCCGCGAGTGTGGCTACCCAGAGGTGCCCCCCCGCGTCCACCGCAACGCCGCGCACATCCGAAACCGCCCAGTGCCTGCCCTGCCCGTCTTCCACTGCCGTCTTTTCATAGCGCCCGTCATCACGGCGTAAAAACAGGCCCGCCTCCGCAGCCGCCGCCTCGGGAGTTTCTGAACCCTCCGAGACCTGACGTACCGGAATCAAATCCTTTTCGGCGGGACCGTCCAGTGTTACCAGGGAATAGGCATTTCCGTCGGCGGCAAGTCCGTATCTCGGAACCGTGGCGCTTCCCAAGGGTTCCCAGGCTGCCCCCGTGAATCGGACCGCTCCTGACGCGGTTACCGCAACAGGCCCCTCTGGCCCGGTGATAATCGCCTGAACATCTTCCGAGGGGAGGCCGTCCGCAGCACCATAAGTACGCGCCTGTTCCTGAAGAAAAGTTCCCACCTTGACTGGAACCGTCTCTGCGGAAGAAGCGCACGCCATAAGCAAACCGGCCGCAATCAATGCCGAGATAAAAAGTCGCATAAACTATCTCCTTTTAGACTGGGTACAATCCGGCCCGCAGGACAGGGTTTCCCCTGCCTGTTCTGCTTTGGGAAATCCGGACCCGCAAAAAACACGATTGACTGTCCTGTTATATCATAGAAAACCTGCCAATCGGAAACATTAACCTCCATGTTCAATCAATCCCCCTTCCCCGGCAAAGCCAACGGTATGAGAAGGGCTCCTAAGAGAAGCCGCATAAAAACAGCTATCGAATCCATCTTAGGCGCTTACGGCCATTTCGCTGACAATTAATTATGAGTTCAGTTTCTTACCACGAGGAGCGTTATGTCCTGGTTGAGTTCACGAATCCAAAAACAACATGTCATTCCGGTTTTTCGCGGTGGAAAAAGGACGTGTAGCGGAGCGGGTGCCAGGCCGCGAAAAGACCGGAATGACCGTGGTTAGAGTTGTTTGTAATGAAAGACGACGATACATTTATGTTGCGCCGAAGGTGCCTCTTCTTCCGGGCGTAGTCCCGGATGAAGCGTAGAACCTTGTGGTTCATCTTAGCAGGACCATGCCCACGTTCTTGCGGTTTTTTGTGCAATTGGACGCGTTTCAGAGGAAGTATCCTATAGGCGCAAAAAAACGGCATGACGGTACAAGGAAGGATACTTTACATAGTAAACAGATACGGCAGGTTGATAAGTAAAGGAAAACGACGTAACGACAGTGCCTAACAAATTCTCACCTGCAGAGACAGTCAATTAACGTTAATTTAAGATATTGGTAACAACAATCCTGCACATTTTCAAATTAAAATAAATACCATCCTTATTTATAATCGGCACAAAACAAATAACTGTTAGTAAAATGTGATTATCTGTGTCATAATCTATAAGATATTACACTCTTCTTGTATTTTATCGTCATCTCTGTGAACTCTAAAGTGTTATCCTGCTACCCCATTGACAAAATTCTTTGCTTTGTCCGGACGATCGTCAAGTATTATATTGACAATGAGACAGAAATGATCTATAATTCGCCCTATTGTTAAAATTTCCAAAAGAGATAAGGCATGAAAGAAGTACCAGTTGATGCCCTGAAAGAATCAGCCACCACCGACAAAGCCAGTGGTATGAGGAGGGTTCCTGATAGGAGCCTGATGAAAAGAATTGTCGAATTCCTTTTAAAGCCCTGTGGTTCGTCTTATCACAACCGAGCCCACGTCCTTCCCGTTTTTTCGCCACGTGGACCCGATTCAAAGGAAGTATCATATAGGCGCGAAAAAAGCATGACGGCACGAGGAAGGATATATTAAACAGCGAAACGAGCCGGCAGGTTGATAAGCGAAGGAAAACGGCGGAACGGCAGCACCTTACGAATTCTCACCGGCCGCGCCGATGGATTAACCTTGATTTAGTCAAACAAAGGCGACCACGTGCAACAGACAGCATCACTTGATACCGTGATAAAAGAGGTACCACAGAAAAGCGGTTGGAATGCGAAATTGCCCGTGCAGATGACCAATCCTTCCAATCCATGCATTTCCGCCTCAATAAGTATGTATGGAACAGACCTGGTTTCACAGGTCAGACGGGATGCTCATTACTACAGCCTCCGCTATCCCCGGAAAGCCAATCCCCTGTCACCCTGTTGGATTTACAAAACGTATCCACCGCATCTCAAGGTGCCTTACCATTGTGGAAGAGAAGATTCCCGTATCTTATGCGGCCCCATCCGACACCTCGTATTACGGAGACGAACCGATGACCAAGATACGCAACCAACTGCCTGAATTAACGAGAATCGCCGTCCTTGGCGGCACGAAACTGGGCGCCGAAGCGACTACAATGGCAAAGCATATCGGCCATGCCATTGTTGATGCACGCTGTTGCCTGGTCACAGGGGGACGCAAGGGCGCGGGCCAGGCGGCATCTGAAGGCGCGGCCGATGCGTGTCAGAAATATGGGTTGGACACCGCACATCACATCATTGCCCTGGTACCGGAAGGTAAATCATCGGATTATGATATCGGCGGTGTTATACAGATACGTGCCGACAAGGTCGCACGGCGCGTGGTACTTGTCAGTGCCACGGTCGGCGCGATTGTAGTCGGCGGCGGCAAGGGAACAAAGTCGGAAGTGCTGATCTCGGCCATGGAAGCGGCCATGGATGGTTACAGGCTCATTCCCGTCTCGGGAACCGGGGGGGAAGCGGACCGGATGTGCGCTCACATCGCGCCGTTCGCCGACCCGATTCTGAACCGTCCCGCGCCCAGTTCCGAGAAAGCCAGAGCCATCGTGGCCGCGATTCAGCAGGTACCCTGCTGGTATTGCGGCATCGATTCCGCCCGGGCGCACTATGACTGGTTTGAGGACCCGGAAAAAGAGGCGTTAGTCAAAGAAATGCGCCGAATCCGCCACAAGTATTTTTAGATGGAAACGTAGCGCAAACGGTTACGGTCTCTGGGTCGCCTATAAGCGTTACATCACGACCTTGCGGCACGGGCCAGGGCCTGGTCCGCGCTTTCTTTCAATATCCGGGCCGTGGTGGAAGCGTCGTGGATGCCGGTCATGATTTCGGTAACGGCCCGGGCGGCGAGGTCGCGCACCTGCTGCCAGCCGGTGATGTTGGGTTCTGGTTTTGCGATGGGCAGGCAGTCATAGGGCGCGCGGTTATGGGGCCATTGCTCCCAGAAGGCAAGCATATCCGGGTGCTTCAGCGCACTCTTGCGCACGGGCAGATAGCCGGTTTCCAGCGCCCAGCGCACGGAGACGTCCGCGCTGGTAAAGTGTTTGACAAAGGCCCAGGCGGCATTGACCGCATCCTCCCCGATGTTGAACAGGCACACGTTCGGGCCGTAGAGCACCGTGGCGGGACGGGCCGGGTCCCGCTGGGGAATGCGCGTGACGCCCCAGCGCTCACGGTCGCCCTCCATGAGGAGCATCATATCGCTCATGCCGGAACTGCTTCGCAGCACAAAGGCGACTTCATTTTTGGCGAGGGCGACATTGTCTTCATAGGATCCCGGCGAGATGAGATAGGCGAGTTCCTCCCGCGCGAGCGTTTCGTAGAGTTTGAATACGGCCCGGGCCGCTTCGCTGTCATAGAGGGTCTCACGTCCCTGCACAACGGCGCCGCCCATGCTGTACATCATGCCGTTGACCGTGGAACAGTCGGCATGGACGGCATGGGCGTACCTGCCGGTCTCTTGCTTTACGCGCCGGCACTGGTCCAGAAATTGCTCCCAGGTCTCCGGTGGCGCGTCGATACCCGCATCGGCAAGTACTTTTTTGTTGAAATACAGCATGAGGATACTTTTCGCGAAGGGAAAGGAATAGAACCGGTTGCCATGCTCGGGGAAACGGTTGGTTTCCAGCACATTGGGGAAAAAATCGTTCAGTTCCGTTTCGGACAACCCGGCCTCCGGGTTCGCGATGAGGTCGTCGAGGATGCGCACCGCGCCGAGGGGGATGTATTCACAGGTCATGCTTTCATACGACACCGCCATGGCGGGCAACACGCCCGCGTTGATACCGCCGGTCACCTTGCGGAAG
>JAKLHG010000509.1 GCA_022710255.1 Candidatus Hydrogenedentota bacterium | reverse complement strand
ACCCCTTCAGGGTAGAGGCTCAGATTATGGTGCCGGTTCCCAGGGTAGCGGCGTACCGCAACCCTGGGCTTTGATATGTAAGCCCTTCGGGCTATTCAGATTCAATTTTTTTAAGAGCGGACAATCTGCCAACGCGGGTGTTGCCCTCAACCCGGCGTTCTGTGCACGCAAAAAAAACTTCCCACGACGATTCAACTTCTTGTTTACTATTATCTAGACGGGATGACGCACATGGGAAGGGAATGTGCAGTTGGCCTGACCGCTTCATATATCCTGCCGCCATTGTTGAAACATAATCAGCGCCCAGAGGTGCCAGGTGTAATCACGTCGTCCGGTCCGGTGCGCTTCCCGCATGTGGGCAACGGCTTCCGGATTGAAAAAGCCTTCCCGGCGCAGCCTTTCCGGAGACAGGTAGTCTTCGACAATTTCGCGGAGCGGGCCGTTCAGCCACACGCCCATGGGCGGGTTGAAGCCCGTTTTCCTGCGGTTACAGACTTCCGGAGGCAGATGCCCGGAAAGGAGCCGGCGCAGCAGGTATTTGCTTTTGCCGCTGCGCAGCTTCAGCGTTCCCGGTACGGCGAGCATGTATTCCAGCAGATGCGGGTCGGCCAGGGGCACGCGCACCTCGAGGGAATGGGCCATGCTCATGCGGTCGCCGTATTGGAGCACATTGTTCGGCAGGAAACTCATACAGTCCACATACATGGCGCGGGATACGGGGTCGGGTGCGTCGCATGCGCGCGCCAGGTCGCGGATGTATTCATGGGGATCCCGTCCGGACAACGTGGTGGCGAGGTCGCCGCAGTACAGGTGTTGCCGCTCGGCGGCGGTGTAATAGCCTATCCAGTGGGCGTACATGTCCACGGGGTCGAGCAGGGCCCCGGCGTCAAATTCCCGGAGCCGCCTCAGGCCGTGAAAACCCGACACACTTTCGGGCAACCGCCGCACCAGGGGATGGATCAGGCCGCGCCGCAGCACCTCGGGCACGTTGCGGTAGCGCTCCGCCCAGGACACGCCCCGGTACCGGGGATAGCCGCCGAAGGCCTCGTCGCCGCCATCGCCGGAAAGGACCACGGTGACCTGTTCGCGCACCTGTTCGCAGATCATCCAGGTCAGCAGGGCAGTGGGGTTGCCGAAGGGCTCGTCGAAATGGGCCGTCAGTTTGGGCAGTAGTTCCGCCACCCGTGACGTTACCTGAAGTTCATGATGGCGGGTCTGCAAGCAGGCCGCGAGTTCCCGGGCCTCCCGGGATTCATCGTACCGTTTTCCTTCTTCGCCAAAACCGACGGTGAACGTGAGCGGCGTTTCGCCCTGTTGTGTCATGTAATAGACGATGGCGGCGGAGTCCAGCCCGCCGCTGAGGAAGGCGCCGAGGGGCACGTCGGCCACGCGGTAGAGCGCCATGATATCCCGGAGCTGCGCGTCGAGGGCCTCGAGCAGTGCCGTTTCGTCGTCGGCGCGTTGCGGGCCCAGGCAGCTTGGATTCCAATAGCGCCGCACGGTCAGGCGGCCGTGGCGCCACGAGGCGCAGTGTCCCGGCGGCAGCTGGCGAATGCCTTGGTAAAAGGTGCGCGGCGGCACGGTATACAGGTAGGTCAGGTAATCGTCCAAACTTTCGAGATCGAGTTCCCGGTTGACGCCCGGGCATTTTAACAGCGCTTTCATCTCCGAGGCGAAATAGAACGCCTCCTTCGTTTCGGCATAATAGAGCGGCTTGACGCCGACCGGGTCCCGCGCCAGGAAGAGACGCTTCTCCACGCTGTCCCAGAGGGCGAAGGCGAACATGCCCCGCAGTTTCCCGAGGCACGCCTCTCCCCAATGCGCATAGGCCGCGAGGACCACCTCGGTATCGGAACGGGTGGTGAAGGCGTGGCCATGGGCCTCCAACTCGGCGCGCAAGGCCTGGAAGTTGTAGACCTCGCCGTTGTAGGTCATCCAGTACCGGCCGCCGCCATACGCCATGGGCTGGGCGCCGCCGGCCCGGTCCAGGATGGCGAGGCGGCGATGCCCCAGGGCGATATCCCCGTCCACATGATGACCTTCGCCATCCGGGCCGCGGTGCGCCAGGGCGTCCGTCATGGCATGGATCAACGCCGTGTCGGGACGGCCCGCTATGCCTGCAATGCCGCACATGGGTTACGCCAATCGGTTGATGGCTTCGATGAGCCGCCGCTCATCCTGCTGCCAGTTGTATTTCGTTTCCACCAGCCTGCGCCCGTTTTGGCCCAGCCGCGCCGCCTTCTCCGGGTGTTCCAGCAAGTCAAGCATGGCCGTCGCGATGGCCTGCGGCGAGGTGACATCCACGAGCAGGCCGCAGTCCGCCTCCTGTACGATGCGGGCCACTTCCACGGAGAAGGAAGGCGCGATTACGGGCCGCGCCTCGCGCATATAATCAAAGAGTTTGTGGGGCATGGCGAGGGTGTGGTTGGGCAGGCCCGGCTGGAATAACAGGAGTCCCACCCGCGATACGGCAATATGGGCGGGCACCGCGTCAAACGGCACGGGGTCAATCAGGACCATCGTGCTTTCCAGGCCGGCCTCCCGGATGGCCCGGCGGTACGCCTGCTCGTCCCCGTACACATAACGGCCGAGGACCAAGCAGCGCACGTCAGGCTGGACCACCCTGACCTCTTTCATGGCGTCCAGCAACTGGTAGGAACCCCGGATATCGCCGAAGATGCCCTGGTGAATGAGGGTGGGCGCGCTCCCGAATCGTTGCCGCAGGGATTCCGGAATCGTGTCGCACGGGGGCTGCAGATGATTGGTGTTGATGACCGTGACGCGCGGGGTCCGCAATCCGGTCCAGAACGAATCGAAACTCTCCCGGGTCAGCACGATCAGGTCCGTATAGCGGGCGAAGAGGCGCATGAACCAGACGGTGATGCAACTGATACCGTTCCTCATCAAGGCGGGAAAAAATTTCGCGAATTCACTCGGGATATGCTCGTGCATGTCCAGCACCACCTTGCCACCGGCAAGCCGTTTAATAACCAACGCGGCCACCCAGGATTCCGGTTCCGGCGCGATATACACGTGCGCCCGTTCCCGCCGGCCCAGGCGCACCAGGCGCGCCGCCGCCAAAAGGCGTCCGGCAAACGTGCGCACTTCAGGCACCGGCACCCAACGGATATCTTCAGGAGATTCTATACCCGGCGCAATGGAAACCACCTCGTGCCCGGCGGCGACAAGGCTGCCAAGGAGCCCTGGCGCATGGCCGCCGCCGCCTTGTTCAGGCTGAGACGCACGGAAGAAATTCCCCTCCGTTTCCCCAGCCAGCCCCTGGCCCGGCAACTGCACGTGCTGC
>JAKLHG010000508.1 GCA_022710255.1 Candidatus Hydrogenedentota bacterium | reverse complement strand
CAGATCACCGTTCATGGCGTCTTGTAAGACCATGTCGGCCACGAGGATGACGCCGCGGCTGGCTGTGACGGGTCCGGCTTTCAGGGCGGCGGTGGTGACTTGCAGCCCGCCCCTTCGTAGAATATCGACAAGGGTAACGGCTTCCAACTCTTCACAACCGGCCGCCAAGGGCACCAGTACTCTCTTCATGCTGAAATCTCCGTAAACAGGGGGGGCATTGCCGCGGGGAAGCCCGCTTTCTTTTATTTTGAAGGGATATGGCGCGTTAACAACTCTTCGTATTGTTTGATGCGTGTATCGAAGAAACTCATCAATTTTTCGTGCAACGACATAGTGGCGGCGGCGACAATGGAACGATGGTTTCCTTTGGAACTGTCCAGAAGAAGCAAATTATCGAAGGTAAGACCGTAAGCGTCGGTGACGATACATCCCGCTTCCTGGGCGATGAGCAACGCGCCTGCCATATCATACGGCGCGATCCCGATTACTTTGCCCCGGCCCGCGTTTAAAAAATAATCTTCCACCCGTTCTGGGATGTCACGATAATAGCGGTTGGCCACGTCCACGCACGCGTCCAGTTGACCGGAGACCAGGCGGGTCAGGCTGAAGGATGTGCTGTTGCAGGCAAAGAAACCACCTTTGAGGCTGGAGAGGTCAATGATACGCGCTGCGGTTGGAAAAATAAGCTCCGCCGGGCGGGCCGGAATCGTCATGGACCAGGACATGGTCTCTAGTTCCACATTTTGAGAAAGCCGGGGGCGTTTCAGGTGATTGTCCACATAGTACCGCGCGCCCTTGCCGCGTTCGGCCAGAAAGATTTTATCCCCGAGTATATCCATAACGCAGGCGCAATCAATGTCCGCCACTGTGGGACGTTCAAGGACGCGGGTACTGGCCACGGACACAACACAGCCCTCGAAGCCGTTTTTCGCCGCGCGGGTGCCGTCTATCGGGTCCACAATCAACAGGTTCCTGGGTTGCTTGGAGGTAAACGTGGAGTATCCTTCGTCTTCCGAATAGTAGGACAAAGGCAGGTTGGCGGTACGCAGATAGGTCTGCAAGGTCTTTTCCGCGACCCGGTCGATCTGAAAGGTGATATCCCCGCTTGTGGCTTCCTGAACAATCTCACGGCCTTTGATTTCCCGCGCGAGGGGGGCTACCGCGTCCTTAATTGCCTTGGCCAGTCCCACAAGGAACTTCAGCCCCAGCACGCTGTTGCGCGCGGTTGTGACAGTAGAAACGGGGAGGGGTTTGGCTTGTTTTGGTGCGGGTACTTTTTGGGGGGGCGCAACCGTTTTCGGCGGAGTGCTTTTGGAGGGTCTCGCGGACGCGCTTTGGGGCGTCTTCTCCACCTTCTTCTCCACTTTAATGCTCTTGACAGGTGCTTTGGCGACGACCGCTTTTACCTGAACCTTGACTGGAGGCTTCGCCTTTGATTTCGTTTCCGTCTTCGCCTTGACTTTCTGAATCAGTGGTTTGGCTGGCCCGGACTTGGGCGGTTTTACTTCCTCTTTAGAAGGGCGGGCTGGAGAAGGTGGTTTTTTCGATGTGCTCTGCCCCTTTTTTTCTGCCTCTGCTTTTGCCTTTGTTTTCCGAACGGCCATGGTTTTTCCTCGCCTGTATGGTTAAAGATATCCATATGGGGATAGGTACACGCCAACCTCTCGGGGATGCCGCCCTTCCTCGCTCTTGCGTTTACATACACGCTAAGCGTCCGGTTAAAGGGCGCCTATTCCCGGCAGGGACGCCTTCCTTGACAGCTGTTCTCTTTTCAGGGTTTCAAGTCGTCTCTTCTGACTCGCCGGGCCAGATAAGTCCGACTATGCGAACAATATATTCTATAATTTGTAGAACTTGCAAGACGATGGACACAATATCAAAAGCATACGCCATGTTACGACCCTTTCATTTTCCACTTGGATGATTAGTATACAGGGGATGACAGATTTTCGCAAGATTTTTCTGAAAGGGCGATATTGAACAGCGGGAGTGTCTTTGAAAAGTGCCGAACTTTCAGTAATCGGCGTGGACCCTAAATCCGCACGCAAGGAATGGCGAGAATCGTAGAAGCGGCATCCTGCCGTTTCCACGACCGTTATACCTATTGGCTTCACTCCAACACTTCGGTGTCTTATGTGCGGATTTAGGTGGAACGAACTTGTTTTTTTCGGCTTCGGTGGGTCGGGTTCACCATTCCAGGTCAGTCCATGCGTTTGATGTTGAAAACACGGGTTCCCTTCGAGGCTGCATCCTCACCGTTTTTTTTCCCTTTTGACGGTCCAAAGACAAAACCGGGGTCCTTGGGGATAACATCGGGGAGGAAGGGCTGTTCTTGGGGCGCGGCGGTAGTGTCCGAAACCACGGCCGGTTGTGGCGCCGGGGGTTCCGGAACCGTCCCGCTTGCCGTGTTTTCACCCTCCGGAGGCGTTGTTACTGAAGATGGCGTTCCTGGGCCGCTGTCCCCGTTGTCTGGAACGCCTTCCTCCCCGTCCTGTTCGGACAGTCCCTGCTCCGGCACGGTGGATTCCGCCTGTCCCTTTGCCGCGGGCCCGAATACGAATCCCGGTATTTCCTTCAAGGGGGCGGGGATGTCGGCGTCGGTTTCTTTCCCGGTTTCATCAAGACGCTCCAGTCTAAATGTCCCTTTATCAGGTTCGGCCTGTTTCAAAGGGCTCGTTTCCGTTTTGTCCGTGAACGGTTGCTGATCATGCCGTTCCAGGTGGAAGAGCCTGCCGCGTCCGGTAATCACCGGTTGTGCCGCATGTTCGTTCAAGAGGGCGTCAAGCCCGGCCGGGGCTTCCCTGACGTTTGCCGGAATGGCGGTTTCCGTAGCGGCCGCCGGAATCGCGTATTCCCGGGGTCCAAGAATCACGTACCACTCAGCCAGGGAATCGTCCTGCAGATGGATAATGCGGGTGTGGACATCGGTGCGCGTGACGGCGGCGATGGTCCATCCCAGGCCCGGCTCGAAACGGTAAGGCGCCAATGCCCGAAAGGCGGTATCATCGCAAAGCGCCGGAGGCACTTGAAGCGAGGCCGCCAGAGTTACCGGCACGCCCCGGGGCGCGCGTTGCGCTTGCAGGTACAGGCTGAAGGGCGCCAAGCCTGTCGGAATGGGGTGGGGCGCTTCGACGGCGGTCGTTAAGGCGGCCTGAATAATCCGGTCGCTGTGAAGGGTGACCGCTCCAGAAATACCCCGGGGGAAAAGGGTAATGGTTTTCCCGAAAGCCTGCCGGGCGTTTCGGAGGATATCGTCCTGGAGAAAGCGGACATGCTTGAATCGCTTTTCAAGCAGCAAATCAAGT
>JAKLHG010000507.1 GCA_022710255.1 Candidatus Hydrogenedentota bacterium | reverse complement strand
GAACCCGCCGCATGAGTTAAGTTTCATGCGGCGTTATATGTGCAGTTACTACTCTCCGGAGTATTTGCTACCGCCACATGACCTGCTTTCTCTGGCTACATGCGTTCGGGAATGGAACGGCATGGATGTGGTGGTACTGGATGCCATCGCCCAAAAATGCCCGGAAACGGAGGTTATCGAGCAGATTAAGCGCATCGACCCGCTAATGGTGGTGGCACTGGTGGGCATCCGCATTTTCGGCGATGATATGGCGTGTCTACAGCGGATCAAGGATCAGTGTCCCGAGATGTATCTTGTGGTGTTCGGCTATTACCCCACCTTCTTCCCCACAGAGATACTGGGTCACAGTTGCGTGGACCTGGTGCTACGCCGGGAACCGGAACAGCCTTTCTCCCGGTTTCTGACGGCATGGCAGAAGGACGAACCGGTGGATTCGATTCCCGGATTGGCGGGACGCAGGCCCGATGGAAGCCTGTTCAACACACCGGAAGAGCGACTTACAGACCTGGACACGCTCCCCTTCCCGGACCCATCCCTGGTGGAGATGTCCCGATATGAAGAGGCCTTTATGGGAGGTCCATGCGCGGCACTCCTGTCCATACGGGGTTGTCCCTTCGCTTGCAATTATTGCACCACAACCTATGGGCGGGCCATCGCCATGAAATCCCCCGCCCGCGTGGTGGAGGAGATGAAATACCTGCATGACAAGGGGGTTAAAATCATCCGTTTTCTCGACGATATTTTTACAGTGGACAAGGAGCGAGTAATCGCCATCTGCAGGCTCCTGTTGAAAGAAAGGCTGCAGATTTCCTGGACCTGCCTGTCCCGGGTAGACACGGTGGATGCCGAAATGCTGGACTGGATGCGCCGGGCGGGTTGTAAACGAATCATGGTAGGCATAGAAAGCTACTCTCCCTCCGTTCTTAACACGCTTAACAAAGGCATCGACCCCAAGACAATCAACAGCCAACTGGAGACCATCCGCCGTTCGGGCATCGAAGTCCTTTCTTTTTTCATGGTGGGCGCCCCCTTTGAAACGGAGGAGGATTTCATGGACACCGTTCGCGGTGTTCTTGTCGCGCCCCTGAATTTTATCACAGTCAACATTCTGGAGCCCTTCGCCATTACGCCCTATTTTGACCAGTTCTCGGACCAAATCGAGTTCAGCCTGTTTCCCTTCATGTGCCGGTACAAAAATCCGGAGATATACCGTATTGCCGAAGACCGCCGTCGACGTCTTTACCGCCGCTTCTATCTGCGCCCGGCAACCCTACTGCGGCTTTGCCTTACCTTTCTGCGCAATCCGAGGCGTTCCTTGAAACTCCTGTTCACATTTCTGTTTTAGCGAGAGGCGCCGCCGCATTTGCAATGCCATTTTGGATGTTTGGGTGCCTGTCAGCGGCCGGGCAGGATAAATGAACATGCAGACCAATGCCATATCGGTGAATAAAGCAGATCATTGGATTTGCACTGTCTTCCGCACTAGGTGGCGCGGTTGGTACCGGGATGTACTCTGTCTGATACTTGCGGCGGTGGCCGCCTTCGGCCTTTGTTTCGTGCATGGCCATTCCCTGAAAGATCCCTTCGACAGTCCGGCACCACCGCAACGATGGAACATGTATTATCCGGCGATTTTTTTCGCAGGTGGGCACGGCATGGGAACGGCGCCGTCAGAAGATGTGCCAGGGGTGAATGCCTTCATGAGCGGGAACACTGACTCGTTTGATGTCTCGGATATTCCCGAAGATATCAAGGTTACCCCAATCAGTACACCATTTGAATTGACCTATCTCTACCATATTTACGCAGTGGGGTGGTTCTGGCGGATCTTCGGCGTTTCGGTGGCGTCTCTGCTACTCTATGCGGCGGCCTGGCATGCCGCCGGTGCGGCGGCCCTGTACGGCCTGTTCCGAAACGGGTTGGGCCGGTTGGCAAGCCTGGCAGGCGCGGTGCTGGTGTGTTCCTCGCCGGCTCTGCTGCTCATGAGCACTGCACTGCGGGAATCGGCCAAAACCCCGTTCTTTTTCCTGATTTTGTGTCTTCTGGTCCGGTTGGTGATACGGCCCGTATCCGTAAAAGGCCTTCTTGCCAGGGCCATACTCTTGGGCGTGGTTCTTGGATTCGGCATGGGCTTCCGGCAGGATGTCCTGATTTGTGTGCCGCCCGCGTTCGTTATACTTGCATTCGTATCCCGTCCCGGGGACAAAAACGTATGGAAGACGCGTTGTGCCGCAGCGCTTCTTTTTCTGGCTATTTTCTTTTCACTGGCACGTCCCGTGTTTCGGGGTGCCGCCTTGGAAGGCAACCAGGCGGGCGTGCACGGATTTTTCCAGGGCCTCACGGAAGAAGCGGAGTCGCGCCTGGATTTTGGAGGCGCCTCCTACGAATCTCTGGCCTGGACGGATTCAGGCCTTTACGCCCAGGCGAATGTGCTGGCTCGGCGCCTGGGCGATGACAGCCCCATGGACAACCCGCATACGGCGGAATACCGGCATGCCCATGGTGACCCGGCCGCTCCCTTTATGCAGAATCCCGGCTTGCACTATACAGGACCTCAATACGCCCGGTATCAGCGCCTGCTGATTTATGAAGTGCTACGCCAATTCCCAGCGGACCTGGTCGCAAGGGCATGGCGCGCAGCGGCGGCGGCATACCGGATTCCGGCGGAAATGCAAAAGTGGCTGGCTTGGATACGGGCCGACTACCCGCTCTGGCTGGAAGGGATATTGCATCTTCACCGCCTGCCGTCTCAATGCTTTCAACGGTTCGGCCTGTTGCTGGTTGCCGCCGTGTTGCTGGCTGTAAGCTACACAAACCTAAAGACCGCCCTGTGTCTTACAGGCTTGTTGCTTTGGTTCACCGGATATCCGGGCATCAGTTACGAATACCGACTTATCGCATACTTGATTTTCCTGCCCGCTGGTGCCTTGATGATGTGGATTGAATGGCTCTTCAACCGTATCCACGGTTTCCTAAGGAACAGAAGACACTTTGGGCAAGTACCGGAACAGGATACGACTCCGCGCGTCTGGATGCGTCCCGCGATTAATATGATTCTACTGTCGGGATTTGTTGCTGCGGCCTTCCTGATTCCCCTGGCCCTACTTCGTCCATGGCAGACAGCACGTGTCCGGGAACTTGCCGTGCGTTTGTCTTCTCTCACACGCACCGAAGTGGCGACGACATACACCCAAAAGGAAGACCGGGTTTTGGTAAGCCCCCTGGACACCCTCCCGGGACTTGCACATGCCGAGACCCTGCCGCCCGGCGAAACGGCCTGGGAATACATCGCCGTGGTGTTTGACACCCGG
>JAKLHG010000506.1 GCA_022710255.1 Candidatus Hydrogenedentota bacterium | reverse complement strand
GCCCATGCCCGAACTGCAGGGACAGGTTGAAGCCTGCGCCCAAGGCCCGACGCCGGGCAGCCGGGGCGCGGCATTGACGGTCCGTGTTGAAAACGGCCTGCTGATCGTCAACGCGGAAGCGAAATTCGCCAACCACTGGATTTATGTGATACCGCCGGCCGCCCCCTGACGGAAGAGATTTTTTAACCACGGAAATCAGGGAAGCACACGGAAAGATAGGAGACTGATTTGCCTTAGCCCGGGTATCTTCTTTAGAGTACGAAGATTAAAAATAGGAATGTTGTTTAAAGGAGATGTTTCCACCATGCCAAATCTTCTCACGGCGATTAAAACCAAAGGGATCCTGGTGTCCGATGGGGGCTGGGGCTCGTTTCTGGTGGCGCACGGGCTCAAACCAGGTGAAAGCCCGGAGGGCTGGAATCTGGATCATCCCGACGAGGTGCGCGGCATTGCGCGGATGTATGCCGAGGCCGGTGCGGATGTGGTGCTGACCAACAGTTTTGGCGGCACGCGCTTCAAACTGGCGCATTACGGCCTGGCGGACCGGGTGGGGGAAATCAACGAGACCGCAGCGCGCCTGTCCCGGCAAGCCGTGGGGCCGGATAACATCGTGTTGGCTTCGATGGGCCCCACAGGAAAAATCCTGATGATGGGCGATATTTCCGAGGAGGAACTCTACGACGCCTTCAAGGAGCAGGCCGTTGCCCTCGAGAAGGGCGGCGCGGATGCGGTCACTGTGGAAACCATGAGCGCCGTGGACGAGGCAGGCCTGGCCGTGCGCGCGGCAAAAGAAAATACGGCCTTGACCGTCGCCGTCTCGTTTACCTTCGACACAAAGACACCCCAGGGGTACCGGACCATGATGGGCGTGTCGCCGGAAGCGATGGCGGCGGCCATGCTGGACGCCGGGGCCGATGTGCTGGGCGCGAACTGCAGCCTGGGCTCGGGCGAGATGGTCGAAGTGATCGCGGCCCTGCATGCCGCCGCGCCGGGCATCCCCCTGGTTGTGCACCCCAATGCGGGCAAGCCGGAACAACAGCCGGACGGCAGCATTGTGTACCCCGAAACGCCCGCGTGCATAGCGGCTAACGTCCCCGTCCTGATTGAGGCGGGCGCATCCATCACCGGCGGTTGCTGCGGCACGGGACCAGACCATATCCGCGCGATACGGGCGGCCGTGGACGCGGCGCTTGCGGGTTAAGCCCATGCCGGACAGCGCACATCGATACGAGGATACGGGCTTTCACGTGATGGCAAAGCCCGTGGGACCTTCCTGCAATCTGCGCTGCGCGTACTGCTTTTACCATGAAAAGTATAAGTTGTACCCGGACCGCACGGAACGGACCATGTCTGATGCCGTACTGGAGGCATATATCCGCCAGAATATCGAGGCGCAACAGCGCTTGCCTGAAATCAATTTTGCGTGGCAAGGCGGCGAGCCGACGCTGGCGGGGCTGGACTTCTTCCGCAAGGCCACGGCGCTGCAACAACAGTGCGCGGCGGGCAAACCGGTTCACAACGCATTGCAGACCAATGGCATCCTCATAGATGACGCCTGGGCCGCCTTTCTCGCCGAACACAAGTTTTTGGTCGGCCTTTCGCTGGACGGTCCCGAGCGCTTTCATGACACCTATCGCCGGGATATGGGCGGCCGACCCACCTTCAAGCGGGTCATGGCGTCCATGGAAACACTGAAACGGCACGGCGTGGATTTCAATATCCTGGCCTGCGTGAACCGCGAGACCGCCGCGGCGCCGGAGGACGTGTACCGTTTTCTGCGCGCTCACGGGTCCGGGTTCATTCAGTTCATTCCCATTGTAGAACGAAGCCTTCCAGCCGCCGGGGAGGAGGAGTTGACGCTGGTGTCGCCCGATGATTCAGCCGGGGCCTTGATTACGGAATGGAGTGTACGCCCGCGCGACTACGGCCGCTTCCTGGAAAAGGTGTTCGACCTGTGGGTGCGCGAAGACGTGGGCAAGATATTCGTGCAGCTGTTTGATACTGCGCTGGAGGCATGGATGGGGTATGAACCCAGCCTGTGCTTCTTCCGCGACTGCTGCGGCGATGCCATGGTCTTGGAGTACAACGGCGACCTGTACTCCTGCGACCACTTCGTCTACCCGGAACACCTCTTGGGCAACCTGCTGGAAACACCTCTGGCGAATTTGGCCCGCTTCCCGCAGCAACGCGCCTTTGGGGAAGCCAAACGCGACCGGCTCCCCCGTCAATGCCGCGAATGCCCGGTCCTGTTTGTGTGTCACGGTGAATGTCCGAAACACCGCTTCATGAAAACCGCCGACGGCGAACCCGGCCTCAATTATTTATGCGAGGCCTACAGGCATTTTTTCACCTGCGTGGACCCCTACATGCGCTTCATGGCCAATGAACTGCGCCACCAGCGCCCTCCCGCAAATGTCATGGAGTGGGTGCGACGCCAGACCGTTGAAGCCGCGAAAAAAGCCGGAGATGCTCCCAACGACCCTTGCCCCTGCGGCAGCGGCAAAAAATTTAAAAAATGCTGCGGGGCGGCGGGAAAGGTTTAACTCAGGGAGACAAGGACAACTTGGACACGTATACCGCGTCCATACCGCCCATTTCTCATTCAAACGCGATGGCCAGCACCATCATCAACACAAACCCTCCCAACAACCCGATGGTGGGAATATCCGTTCCCCGGCGCTGGCTTTCCGGGATCAGTTCCTCGGCCACGACGAAAATCATGGCGCCTGCCGCAAATGCCAGGGCGAAGGGAAGAATAGGCAGAGCAATGACAACGAGCGCGGCCCCCAGTACTCCGGCGATGGGTTCCACCGCCCCGGACAGGGAACCCAACAGGAAACTCTTGCTCCTGGACAATCCCTCCCCGCGCAGCGGCATGGCCACGGCGGTGCCTTCCGGGAAGTTCTGGAGCATGATGCCTATGGTCAGCGTAACCGCGCCGGCGAATCCCGCGCCCGGAATTCCCGCTGCCGTGGCGCCGAAAGCCACCCCCACCGCCAGGCCTTCCGGAAAGTTGTGCAGCGTAATCGCCAGGACCAATAGGGTGCTGCGCCGCCAGGAGGTAGGAACCCCCTCCGCGTTCTGGCTGCTGAGGCCGGGGTGCAGGTGAGGCAGTATTTTATCAATCAGGAGCAAACTGCCGCCGCCTAAAAGGAACCCTATGGCGGGAGGCAGCCAGGGGGGATATCCCAGGCTTTCACTGATTTCAATGGCCGGCACAATAAGCGAAAAAAAACTGGCGGCAATCATAACACCCGCCGCCGCGCCCAGCAGGGCGTCCAGCACGTCCTGTTTGACCTCCTTGAGAAAGAA
>JAKLHG010000505.1 GCA_022710255.1 Candidatus Hydrogenedentota bacterium | reverse complement strand
ACGCCACGCCTTTCATCTCACTTTTGTCATGCCCTGGGCTGGCCTGTATGTGCTTCAACGGCTGGTCCAGGGACCGATACTGCTTTTCAACCGCCCCCTAAGGGAAGCATTACGGTTGAAACGCGGAGAGGGCGCGTATACGGGTCGAGCCCTGGCCGGGACAGTCGGTATTATTGTTGTCCTTGTGGCGGGATGTTTTCTGGTACTTTGCCTGCTTCGTGTCGTGCAAAGCGTTACCGTGCGGCGGATGATGGCGTCCTACCGCAGCGCGGCACGGGTTCCGGTTCCCACAACCTGCGAAGACGCCGACGCATATCGTTTGTTCCGTCCGGCAGGAGGCCTGCCCGGACTTGAGGATTCCTGGAACCTGCCGTTGGGAGATGCGGCCACCGCATATATTGCCGTGTCTCTGGAACCGTCCGAGTATGCGTTTCCGATTCAGGTCCGGTATCAGCCCCGCCGGGGAGCTTATCTGACCAGGCAATTTATTGTGCCTGCCTCCGCCGAGGGCGCCGGAGAAACCCTCTATTTCATTCCGCTGTACGAATTGGCCGACTACAATCCCACTGAATTCCTGCTGGCCAAGCACCGGTTTAACAATACGCCCCTGGCAAATTTACTGCTCCACCCGCTGGGCACCAACAAGTTTGAAGGCATCGGCCTGCGTCCCGACGCGGCCCGCTTGTTTAAAACCATGTACTACATAGACAGCCATGCGCGCCTGCCATGGCTCCTGTACCTGCGCCTGCAAGAAGACGGAAAGAACTTCGAGCCATATAAACGTTTCGGGTGGGAGAAAGCGGCAAGGATGCTGCCGGTGGAGTTCCGTTTCCTCACCACCGGAAACGCGGAGGAAGCCATAGCAGATTACTTCGCGCTGTTGGCCCGCTTCCCGGGGTATCGCCCCTATGCCGAAAGAATCCGGGGACTCATACCGCACCTGCCGACGCCAGCCGGGCGCGCCGATGCGCTCTTCAGATTGAGCGGTTACGAACTGTACACCGGTGGCGGGTACGCCATGGAACTGTCGGAAATCGCGGGGAACCTGGCGGCCGAAGGTGATTTTGAACAGGCGGAGCGCATCTATCGCCGCGCCGCCGCCCTTGCTCCGGAAGACCTGTGGCACCAAACCCACCTGGCGGACACGCTTCTGGCCCGGGGCAACGCGGTCGAAGCCGTCCCGCTGTATGCGGCCGTGTTGAAAAAAGCGCCAGAATCCCCCTACAGCGCGGTGCAGTTTGATCGTGCGTGCCGCCAGACCGAACAGGCGGATTACCGGCTGGCT
Source organism: Candidatus Hydrogenedentota bacterium (assembly GCA_022710255.1). Classification (GTDB taxonomy): domain Bacteria; phylum Hydrogenedentota; class Hydrogenedentia; order Hydrogenedentales; family CAITNO01; genus JAAYBJ01. The sequence continues at coordinate 2,029 of JAKLHG010000505.1, read as the reverse complement.
TTTTGGGAATCCCTCCACGACCAGGCGCCGCAGGCCATGGTACCCGGAATGCATCTTGCCCGGGCCCTTGAAGACCATAATCGCTGGGAAGAGGCAGCTTCCTTGTATGAGCGGCTGCTGGAAACCCACAAGGGCAATGCGGAAATAGAAATGAGATACGGGGTACTGGTAGCGGTCACCACCGAGTTTGCCCGGGGCCGCGCCCTGATGGATCAGGCCCTGGAAAAGGCGCCGGAACTGAAATCTTTATACATCAACGAATTGACCCGTCTTGCCGGACTCTACACCGAAGCGGGCAACCATGCCTTCGCGGAGGCTATCTACTGGGAAGTCGCCTCGCTGTCGCCAGAGGACCCCGAACATATCATCCATCTCGCGGATATGCTGGCCGCCAGGGGGGAAACCGAAAAGGCATTAGAGCAATACTCCCTTGTGCTTAAAAGAAAACCGGAATCGCCCTATAGCGCCGATCGAATTGATGCGCTTCTGAAAAAGAATAAAACAACGGAAGAGCAATTGCACTACTGGGAAGAAGCGCGCAACCTTCACCCCATGGCCGTGGTGCCCGCCCTGTTTCTTGCCCGGGCTTATGAAGGAGCGGGCCGATGGGTAGAAGCCCTGACCATGTACCACTGCATTCTGGACAATCATCCGGAACATCCAGAGACACTGATGCGGTACGGCACATTGACCGCCATGAACGTGGATTTTGACCAGGGCTATTCCATGATGGACCAGGCGCTGGCTGCAGAACCCGAATTGAAGTCCCTCTATGAGGCCGGACTGGCCCGCATCGCCGACGCCCGGGCAGAATCGGGCGACCATGCAGCCGCTGTTACGGCCAGCGAGAAACTGAGCGCCATGGCTCTGGAAGACCTGGGACGGTTGGTAACCCTGGCGGACGCGCTGATGGCCGCGGGCAGGAAAGAAGAGGCGGCGGACCGTTATAAAGAAGTTTTGAGAAAAGCGCCGGATTCTTCGTACAGCGCGAACCGGCTGGACGGGTTGCTTAAAGCCTCCGGACCGGACGCCCGCATCGTATTCTGGGAAGAAGTGTCCAAGCAGCATCCCGACGCCTACCTGCCTTCCTTTTACCTCGGCATGGCCCATGAAGAAACAGGGAATTATGACATGGCCCGGCTGGCTTACCTTCGGGCACAGGAGGTTGACCCCTCCAACACCGCAGCGAAGATACGGCTCGCGGCGGTCTCGCTTCGATTGGAACTTCCGGAAAGCGGGATTGCATTAATGCGCAACGCAACCGCTGATGCGCCGGAATGTCGCAATGAAGGGGCCCGCGCGCTGGCTTCCGCCGCGGCCGAGCGGGAACAAAAAGAACACTACGCGGACGCGGAAGCCCTGTATAAGGAAGCCATGTTGCTGGCCCCGGAAGATTCCGGGAACAGTTACACCCTGGGAACCTTTTACCTGAATCAAGACCGGGTGGACGAGGCGTTTCCCTTGCTTAAGGCGGTCCTAACCAAGAACCCCGACGCACCTCTTACCGCGGACAGTATGGACCACATCTTTGTGTCACGTAATGACACGGACGGCCGCCTGGCCTTCTGGCGGGACTTGGTGGAAAAACATCCGAAAGCGGTCATTCCTCTTTACCATCTCGGTCTCGCACTGGAGGCCGGTGACAGCAAGGACGAGGCGGCTGCCGTCTACCAAAGTGCGTTGAAACTCGACCCGGATATGTGGGGGGCCAAAAAACGTCTGCAGGAGATATCAAACGAATAAGAGTTTTCAGTTGCCCTGCCAACTGGAAAACTTTGTTGGACTAAACGCAAGCAGGTGATGTCCTACGGTTTAAGAGAACTGACAGCCACCCCAGACCTGGTTCCCAAATTCCTATTTGGGAACCCCCTGTGCATGGACTATAAATAACGCAAAAGAGAAACATTGAAATCAACACGAAGATAGGAAATAGAATTTCAAGAGAGAGCGGGTACCAAAAAAGAAGTTGGCAAGTTGTTATCAAACACCGCCGGTCCAGAAGGGGAAACATCTCGATAAGGGGGATAAC
>JAKLHG010000504.1 GCA_022710255.1 Candidatus Hydrogenedentota bacterium | reverse complement strand
CCGTTGGGGTTATTTTTGGATGAGCTTCATCTCTCGCGAATCATATCGTCTTTTGTGGCGCTGTTTACTGGCAGCGGTTTTGCTCGGGCCGGGGTGTGCCTGGGGAGCCAGCCCTTTCACCAAAGAGTTTACGGAAGAATCGCCGAAACAGGCCGTTGCCTGGGCTAAGCCGCTCGCCGGCGGCCCATTAAAAGTGTTGTTCATCGCTCCCCGGTTCACACTGGGCGATGTTGCCGAACTGGTGGCGCGGGTCGATCTGGAGTATGAAACGGCGGGATTATGGACCGCAACCAGTCTCGGCTATGACCCGGTGGCCCTTAACCCCCTGCCGGAGCACGGCAGTCCGGAGGAGATGCTGGCCCGCCTGGATGCGCTTCTGGATGTGCGGTGGCATGTCATTGTACTGGCGAATTTTAACACGCGAATACTGCCTGATTCGGTGCTCTCCAGAATCCTTGACCAGGTCGCAGGAGGCACGGGCCTGCTGACCGTCCATTTACATGACGCCACGGACTCCAGGCTGATGACCGTGCTCCAGGTGTTGCCGCAGGAGGAAGGCGCGCCTTCGATTGCCGCAGGTATTGGTGAATGCGCCTTTCCTGGAAATGCCGTGCTGGATACGGTGGGTTCGGTACAGTTGCACGAAAAGGGCCGCGTGATAACACTGGATTACCCGGGCGACCCCCCGGAGAACCACTGCCTCATCCAGGTGCCGTCGGATCCGGTGGATTTGGATACCGCCTATGAAGACAATGCTTATGCGCTTGTAATACGGGCTTTGTGCATTGCCGCAAGGCGTATAAACGGGGTACGCATCCTGAATGTTCAGGATGTCGCCCCTTCGGGGCCCAATGACCTGGAGATTCCCCCCGACTTTTATCCTGAATTTGTGCAGTCCATGCGGGATTCCGTGGTGGCGCAACCGTCGCGTCCTTTTCGGATACTCCTCAATGAACCTGCAGACCAGCGGTACACGGTGCAGGTACAACTGCGTAGAAAGGACAGCGATACGCAGATCAGCTACCGGGACAAAACGCCGCTGCAGCGCGGGGATGTGGCCCATGTGGTGGAAATTCCCGCCGGCCCCGGCGAGTACCTCCTGGATGCATGGCTTTGTACGCGTTCGGGTGTGGCGGATTGGTTCACTGCCAACGTTGTGATCCCCGGTTGGCCGGAGTTTTACGATCTGTATCTTGAAAAGAAATGGCTGTTACCCAATGACTCCCTCGAAATTTCTCTGAAAGTGCGGCCAATTGTCAGCCCTGACCGGCGTGCCGCTGTTTACGCACGCGCTCAGGACGGGTTTGGGCGCATCGTATCCTCCGCGGTGCAGGGGGTTGACAATTCGGGGGGAACGGTAACCCTGCGCCTGCATTTTTCAGACTTGTTGTCCTCGTTGATTAAGGTGGAAGTGTTTGCTTTGGACAGTGAACCACGCCCGTTTTCGGAATGGGAACTGCACCGTGCTTACCGCGAACTGCGATACCTGAGCGTGCGCAGACCTGACAGGCTTGCCAACCTGGAATTGATTGCTGCTACGGAGGAACTGCGGGAATATGCGGCAGGGCACAGTCTCGAAGCATTGTCCGAGGCCGGGGTTACCGCTGTGCATGCACCAGGAGGCGAGGCGGCTATCGTCGCCGCCGCCAGGAACCGTCTCGGGCTGGTTCCTGAACTGACGCGGGTGGCGGCGGAACAAGCCCGGGACGGGGTATACCGGGAACCTTGCCTGAACAGCCCGGACTACCGGGCAAGGCTGGATATAGAACTGCGTGAAAAAGCCGCCAAGCATTGGGCGGGCAGCAGCACCCGGTATTCGCTGGGCAACCGGAATTATCTGGGTGGTACGGAGGAGAATATCTGTCAATGCGGCTACTGCATGAGTGTGTTCCAGGAAACGCTGCGGGAGGGCTACGGCTCTGTTGCGGCTTTGAATGAAGCCTGGGGCACCCAATTCGGGGATTGGGACTTTGTCGAAGTGCCTCGGGATATCGGTCCCGGCTATGGCGGCTCCCCGTCCCCATGGATGGACTTCAGAGAATTTATGACCCGCCAATTCACGGAGTTTCATCACTGGGCGCACGACCGGGTCGCCGCGACTGACGCTGAAGGCATGGTGGGGGCACGGTTTGCCGGGGATACCAGCATCTATTACGGTTATGATTGGCCCGGATTGTTTCAATATCTAGATTTCGTTTCCGCTGATTATTCGCCCCTCTTCTTCGAGAAGGTGCACTCGTATGCCGCGCGGGGTTCCTTGTCCGGCGTCACCCTGCGGGATACACGGTGCTTTGAAGACGGCGTCTGGCTTTCCTGGCTGCCCTGGCGACTGGCGCTTAACCAGGTAGGCGCACTTTGGCTCGATACGCTCTGGGGAGACGCGCATCATGCCGCGCCTTATGCATGGATGCAGCCGGACGGCAGCCTGACACCGGAATTCAATCGTCTGGCTGGAACGGTTTGCCGGATCAGGGATAGTGTCGGCCCCTTGCTGTATGCCGCGGACACACCGGCGCCCAACATCGCCGTATACGACAGCCCATACTCACGGTATTTGTCGGGTGTCAATGATGAATATGCCGATACATGCTGTCAATCCCAGGAGGCGGCCGCGCAACTGCTCCGGTTCGCGGGAGTTTCATTCCAATTCGTGAGCAAGACGCAGCTAGTGGCGTTAGACCCGGCCGTATTTCCCGTGCTCGTGCTGCCGTTTTGCCGCGCCCTCGATAAGGATGAACGTGACGCCTTGCGTGCCTATTTCAAGAACGGCGGCGCCCTTATCGCCGATGTGATTCCGGGGACTTTCGATTCTCATGGGCGCAGGGTGTCCGAACAGAGCCTCAACGACATTTTCGGTGTCAACCCTGCGGATACGGCCCGGGTCGTGCAGGCGGTGCTGGCACCGGTGGATGCCGGTTCCGCTGCGGCAAAAGACGCAGGCTGGGCCAGTGTGGATGCCTCGGTTGTTGCAGGCGCCGGCATCGCTCTGGCCAGGGCGGGAGAAACCGCCGCATGGATTGTCAATCGTGCCGGGAATGGGCATACATTTCTCTTGAATCATCCGTTCAGAGCCGTGCAGCGCCAGGGAAACCGCCGGATTCTTCCTGCGGAAGGGGAAGCGGTAGCCGTGTTCTTACGCGACTTGCCCGGCATGGCGGACCGGCTGTCCACGGCATCAGAGCCCTTTCTTGGCACTATTTGTCAGTATCAGTTTGGGGATGCCCGCATTTATGCCGTACTGGCGGATGTGGATGCACCAAAGCAGAAAGTACGCCTGCCGCTTCAACGCGAATCGTCCGTTTATAACGCCCTGACC
>JAKLHG010000503.1 GCA_022710255.1 Candidatus Hydrogenedentota bacterium | reverse complement strand
GTTTGTAATGAAAGACGATGGTACAATTTTGTTGCGCCGAAGGCGCCTCTTCTTCCGGGCGAAGTCCCGGACGAAGCGTAGAAACTTGGGGTCGGTTTCCGTGCCGTTCCGAATAAACCGGGCACATGGGGATGCGGTCTCAGGCACGGTTTGACAGGTTTTCTGTTTTCATCGAGGAGAGGCCGCATACGGGAGGTGCCTTTACCTGGCCCTTTCTTCCGGTCCGGCCCCCCCCTCTGAACATCTTTTTTTTGACTTCCTATCCGCTGTTACTCCAAGAAGTTATAGGAATATTATCAGGGAAAAACCACATTATATGGTGGTTATCAGCAAAATATACACTTGACTTTGTGGTCGGTATCGGTTACAATGGCTATTGTTTTCCAGTGAGCGCTTGCGGGCGCCAGGTGGATAGTGACAGTAAACAGGAATGATAAATGCGGGAGGATTGTGTGCCATGTCGATGTTGGAAACCGTGCCGATAGCCTGTAGCGAACCGGGGGTGTTCATTTCTCAAATCGAAAAGCGTGATGGCCGAAAAGTACCTTTTGATACCAAGAAAATAGCCGCTGCGCTTTTCAAAGCCGGAAAATCCACGGGGGAATTCGGGGAAGAAACGGCACGGCAGCTTACCATGCGCGTACTGGGCCTTTATCAGCAGATGGACCGTTCCTCGACACCGACTGTCGAGGCCATACAGGATGTTGTTGAAGAAATCCTGCTGATGTCACCCTTCAAAAAGACCGCCAAGGCTTATATTTTGTATCGTGACCAGCATGCGCGGGTGCGGGAACTGATCAACAAGGCCGATGTGGAACTGATTGATCGCTATCTCGATCGCATGGACTGGAAAGTGCGCGAGAACAGTAATATGGGCTATTCACTCCAGGGATTGAACAATTATATTTCGAGTGAAGTCAGCAAGACCTATTGGCTCAATAAAATCTACACGGCCAATATTCGCGAAGCCCATGCGAGCGGTGATTTGCATATCCATGACCTGGGGCTGCTGTCGGTTTATTGCGTCGGGTGGGACTTGCAGGATTTGCTGCGCTGCGGTTTTTGCGGCGCCCCGGGCAAGTCGGAAAGTTCACCCGCCCGCCATTTCAGTACCGCCCTGGGCCAGGTCGTCAATTTCTTTTATACGCTTCAGGGCGAGGCTGCGGGCGCCCAGGCCTTCAGCAATTTCGACACACTTCTGGCGCCTTTTATTCGTCATGACGGCATTACGTATAAACAAGTGAAACAGAAGTTGCAGGAATTCGTTTTTAATTTGAATGTGGCTACGCGGGTCGGTTTTCAAACTCCCTTCACCAACCTGACCATGGACTTGGTGCCCCCTCGTTCGCTTGCGGACCAGAATGTCATCCTCGGGGGGGAAGTGCTGGACACGACCTATGGCGATTATGCGGAAGAAATGGTGATGCTCAACTGCGCCTTCCTTGAAGTGCTTTCCGAAGGGGATGCCAAGGGGCGTGTTTTCAGTTTCCCGATACCCACGTATAACATCACCCCGGAATTTGACTGGGATGCCCCGGGGTTGGACCGCCTGTGGGAAGTAACCGCGCGCTATGGTATTCCCTACTTTGCCAATTTTATAAATTCCGAAATGTCCGCCGATGATGCACGCAGCATGTGCTGCCGGCTCCGTCTCGACATGCGCGCCCTTGAAAAACGCGGCGGCGGGCTGTTCGGCGCCAATCCGCTCACCGGTTCCGTCGGCGTGGTAACCATCAATATGCCCCGTCTAGGATACGTGTGTGAAGATGAGCAAACGTTCATGAAAAGGCTCTATGCTCTCATGGATGTGGCTCGGGACAGCCTTGAAACCAAGCGCCGCATCCTGGAAGCCTTTACGGATAAAAATTTATATCCGTACACGCGCTTCTATCTTCGCGACATGCATAAACGCCATGGGACCTATTGGCACAACCATTTCTCCACCATCGGGCTCGTGGGTATGAATGAGGCGTGCATGAATCTGCTGGGTTGCGACGTGGGAACCGAGGAGGGGCGGGCCTTCGCCGCCCGCGTCCTGGATGGCATGCGGGACCGTTTGGCCGAGTATCACGAAGAAACCGGCAATCTGTATAACCTGGAAGCGACCCCGGCCGAGGGGACTTCCTACCGGCTTGCCCGTCTTGATCAGGAACGGTATCCGGGAATTGTTTTTGCCAATCATGAGAAAGTGGAACAGGGTGCGGAACCCTTCTATACCAATTCCACACAGCTGCCGGTCGACTATACCGACGATATTTTCACCGTGCTGGACTTGCAGGATGACTTGCAGACCAAGTATACGGGTGGCACAGTGCTGCATTTCTTTCTCGGCGAGTCCGTAGCGGACCCGCAGGCGGTGAAGCAATTCGTCAAACTGGTGTGTGAGAAGTACCGCCTGCCTTATTTCACACTGTCGCCCAGTTTTTCCGTTTGTCCCCAGCACGGTTATCTGCGCGGGGAACAGCCTTGCTGCCCTCACTGTGATTTGGAGACGGAGATTTATTCCAGAATTGTCGGGTACCTGCGGCCGGTCAACCAGTGGAACGAAGGAAAACAGGCCGAATTCAAAATGCGCACCCGCTATTCGCTCGATCCGGTGCCGGGCGCAGATTCGGCACTTATGGTTACAAACAGCGCATGAAATACATCTGAAACGCTTGAGGCGCCGCCATGTGGTTCGGAGGCTTTCAGCCTTTTACTTTAAGCGATTACCCCGGCTGTGTCGCGGCGATTGCGTTTGCCCAAGGGTGTAATTTCCGCTGCCGTTTCTGCCATAACACCACCTTGCTGCATACGCCCGTTCACAACGTCGGTCTTATGAACGATGATTTTGTTGTGAAGGAACTGGAAAATCACAGGGGCAGGCTGAAAGGGCTCGTGGTGAGCGGGGGAGAGCCGACGCTTCAGGAGGATCTGCTTCACTTCCTGTCGCGGATAAAGGATTTGGGGTACAAGGTAAAATTGGATACCAATGGCAGTCGCCCCGGGGTTATTCAGCGCTTGTTGAAGCAAGAACTGCTGGATTATGTTGCCATGGATGTGAAATCAACCATGGAAGGCTATGCGGGGTTGTGCGGGGTGCCTGTTTCCACCGATGACATCCTGGCAAGTATTGCGTTGATTGCCGCCTCAGGGATATCCCATCATTTTCGCACCACATTCGGGGCGCCCTTCATGACAGAGGAAGCGTTGACGCAAATAAAATCACTTATACCTCCGGGTTCATCTCATATAATCCAGACGTTTAAACCTGAGTTCGCCCTTGACCCGGAACTGCGGGGCGGCCGCCCGTCTCAATAACGCACGGGTTTCCTTTCACG
>JAKLHG010000502.1 GCA_022710255.1 Candidatus Hydrogenedentota bacterium | reverse complement strand
ACGGCACGGTGCAGCGCGTTCTGGAAAACATGGTGGATTCCGCGTTGATTAAATTGCAGGAACAACAGCGGGGCCTGACGGTGGACGAATCCGTGCTGAGCGACCAAATGCGCCAGTGGGATATGTTCAAGGACGAGGAGGGTAATTTCAATCATGAGGCGTGGAACGAATGGGTCGCCAGCGTTTCCAAGTGGGATGAAATTTACGCTGATATGAACGAGTCCGTGGCACGCCAGGTTTTTTTGAACACGGTGATGGCGTCCGGCAACCGCGTGTCATCCGGCAAACTTGAAGAGGAACTCAAAGACAACCATACCAAGTTACGGGTAAAATTCGCCAAGGTGGAACCGCCCCTTGAACCGGCCCCGGAGGAATTGCGGGCGCATTATGACGCCAACCCGGAAAAGTACCGGCTTCCGGAGCAGGTGCGTGCGGAATTTGTTGCCTTATCCCTTGCGCCGCCCCTGCCGGAAATCGCCCCGCAACTGGTGGAACGCGCGCGCCAGGGGGAAGACTTTGCCGAACTCGCCAAGGCCTATTCCAACCTGACCGCTCCGGAAGGCGGCGAAATGGGCTGGCGCACGGAAGAGGAATTCATGGCACCCCATCTGCAACCGCTTTTCAAACTGCTTCCCGGTGAAATCTCCGACCCGGTCGCCGGTCCCACGGGATATTTCATCTACAAGAACGAAGAGGAACGCGTGAATGAAGAAACCGGCGCCCGGGAGGTCCTGGGGCGTCAGATCGTGTTAAATGTGCAACTGGACGCGTCGGAACGCACGGCGCGCGAAAGCAGGGCCGATGCCATCGCGGCCCGGCTGCAAAAAGGCGAAGATCTTCAGGCGGTTGCCGCGGAAGAAGGGCTCGAAGTCAAACAAACGAATTTCTTTGACCGGACCGCCAATGAAATCGAAAATGTGGATGCGAGCGATGTGGTTCAATTTCGCACCCAGGTGGTAAGCGAGAAAGACAAACCCTGGACACCCGTCAAGGGCAGAAACAATATCCTGCTCGCCCACGTACTGGAATCACGGGAAGGGGACCTGCCGCCTTATGAAGAGGTTTTGGACAAGGCGCGGGAAAACGTGATTGCGGAGAAGAAGCAGACGGAGGAGTACAAGGCGCGCGTGGCCGAGTATTCGGAGAAGCTGAAAGCCGAAATGAAAACGCTCGTGGATATGAACACGATTTTTCCCGAGTTAAACGCCACCATCGGCGAGACGACTGAACCATTCACGCCCAAGGACTCGCTATTCCAATATCAGCTTTATGTGCAAGGGGCCGAGATTCACAAGGCCTTTCGCGACAAGGAACCCGGGAGTATTGCGGGGCCGTTATCCGGATTTTTTGGCGAGTCCTGGTTTTTTGAGCTCATCGAACGCACGCCGCCCACCGAAGAAGAACTTTCCGGGCTGGAGGGTGAACGCGAGGAAGCCAAGAACCGCCTGGTGCAGACCCGCAAATACGAAATCATGACGGATTTCACCAAGGACCTGCGGGAGCGTATGCTGGCCAACGTATCCTATCAACAGAATACGGAGGTGCTGGACCGTATCCTGGGGCGGAATTTGACAGCGGAAGAGGCTGCGGCGGAAGGAGAGTCGGCGCCGGGTTCCTCCACGGTGGAAGGGGAACCGACATCTGCGGAAGGAGCGTCCCAGGAGCAGACGGACGCCTCCGCCGCGGATCCCGTCGCGAGCGAAGGCGCGGCGCCTGTAAGCGTTGACACCGGGGAATCGGATGCCGCCGACGCGGAAACCGAAACCGATGATTCCGGGGAAACGGCAGCCGGTGATGTTGCGGAAGAGGACAGCGCGGTTCCTGAGGCCGCCAGTGAAACTCCGGAAGAGTAGCCCCGCTTTACGGCTTGATAGAATTGCAGTACTACGACATAACGTGCATGGCGTCCGTGTCTGTGCCGGGTGTGCGTTTTCCGCCGCCTGGCAGAAAGTCCGCTTTTGCGGTGATTTTTTTGGCTTCTGCGAATACCGGTATGCGGGCCGGGACCCAGCCGAAGCGAGTCAAGTGACGGCCGGCGCCGCAGGAAAGGCAGGCAATGGAGAAAGTGATCATCATGGGCGGCGGCCCTGCGGGGTGTACTGCGGCGTTGTATGCCGCCAGGGCGGGATTGTCTCCGCTGGTACTGGAAGGCGAGTTCAGCCAGGCCATTCTCCCGGGCGGCCAGTTGATGACCACCACGGAAGTGGAAAATTTTCCCGGTTATCCCAATGGCATCACGGGCCCGGAACTGATGGCGGACCTCAAGCAACAGGCGCAACGGTTCGACGCGCGTTTTGAATATAAGACCGTGACAGCCCTGGATTTTTCCGGGTCTCCCCTGAAGGTCTCGGTGAATGAAGAATGGTATGAAACGGCCGTTCTGATCATCGCCACGGGGGCGACCGCCCGGTATCTCGGCCTGGAATCGGAACAACGGTTCATGAACATGGGGGTTTCCGCCTGTGCCACTTGTGACGGCGCGCTGCCGCGGTTCCGGAATAAAAGCGTGGTCGTTGTCGGGGGCGGGGATACCGCAATGGAGGAGGCGTTGTTTCTTGCCAATTTCGCGGCGGAGGTGCATGTGGTGCATCGCCGCGACAAGTTCAGGGCAAGCCCCATCATGGGGGACCGGGTCGTCAAGCACCCCAAGATTGTCGTGGAGTGGAATTCCGTCGTGGACGAAATTCTCGGCAATGAGGATGAGGGTGTGACGGGGGCACGGTTGCGCGACACGCAGACCGGCGACACGCGCGACTTGGCGTGTTCGGGGTATTTTGCCGCCATCGGCCATCAGCCGAACACGTCGCTGTTCCAGGGACTTCTGGACATGGATGAAAGCGGCTACCTCATAACCCGCCCGAACAGCACGTACACCAAGGTTCCCGGCGTGTTCGCGTGCGGTGATGTGCAGGACAAAACCTACCGGCAGGCGATTACCGCCGCGGGAAGCGGATGCATGGCCGCGATTGACGCGACGCGATGGCTGGAATCCAAGGACGCACAGTAGCCTATCTCAGGACAGGAAATGTGACCGTCTTTTGAACGGTCAGTAATTGAACTATGGGCTTGTTATCTTCCAAACTTCCCGCCAGAGAAATGGCGGTTATCTGCCGGCAACTGGCGACGATGTACCATGCCGGGATACCCCTGTTGGAGGCGTTGTCCCTGGCGGCGGAGCGGGGTGTTTCCGCCGCGGCCCGGCGCCTGCTGCAGTCCATGGCGGTGTCAATCCGCGGGGGCGCGTCCCTGGCCGAGGCCGCCGGCAGGGAGACCCGGTTTCTCCCGGACCTGTTCGTGGAGGTGGTTTCTGCCGGTGAAAAGGG
>JAKLHG010000501.1 GCA_022710255.1 Candidatus Hydrogenedentota bacterium | reverse complement strand
ATGCCTATACCACCGATTTTGAAACGGCCGTCCTGATGGTACGACTCAATTTCGGGCTCTACGATGATGCGCCGGACGAGGAGGAGACGCCCGCGTCCCCGGAGGATACCGATGTAACCATCGCAGGCACGGGCACGGGTTTCTTTATTACCGATGAAGGACACATCCTCACCAATAATCATGTGGTATCCGGGGCGGGTGCGGTGGCGGTAGTCGTGGAAGGCCAGGAGCCCAGGATTGCCGAAATCGTTGGCCTGGACGAAGAGACGGACCTGGCGCTGCTTAAGGTGGATGGACCTGCGGTTCCTGTCACCTTTGGTTCCACGGAACTCGCCCGCCTGGGCCAGACCGTCTTTGCGATTGGATTTCCCTCTCCCCAGATTCAGGGGGTTTCACACAAGGTCACGATGGGGATCATCAGTTCTTTGACGGGCTTGATGGACGACGCCAAGTCCTACCAGATTGACGTTGCCGTGCAGCCTGGTAATTCGGGTGGACCGTTGTTTTCCGCCACCGGGGAAGTCATCGGTGTCGTGTTCGCGCGTGTCGATGATGCCGTTTACGCCGAGGCAACGGGCGCCATCGCCCAAAAAATCAACTATGCGATTAAGAACGGTCCTGTCATGGCCTTCCTACAAACGAAACCTGTGGTATACGAACAGGTCCTCCGCGGAACGGTAGGCGCGCAGACACAGGAAGAGGCCGTCAGCCGGATAAGCAAGTCGGTGGTGCTGATAGTGGTGTTGAAGGAAAAGGAGTGATTTGGATTGTGCAGGGGGCATTTCATAAGCAGCGTGATGGCTTGGATAGAATGGGAATATCCTATCCGGGGGGATGCTCACCGTCCGGGCACGCCTCCTGTAAGTGCTCAGGGCGCTGAAAGGCGCTGCCGGAGTTCGGGCGGCACGGTAATCCCCTGGGAGTCACATGCTTGCAGGGTTTCTTTCGCCGCATCCAGGTTGCCTTGGGCGATCAGGGTCTGCAGAAGGAGCAGCCTGTTGCGCCCGTCGGCGGGTTGCAGGCGCACGGCCGTGCGTAGGGCCTGTTCCGCCTCCTCCCAGGCGCCCTGGGCATGGGCGGCTTCGCCGAACTGGTATTGCACGGCGGGGTCGTCGGGCGCGAGGGCGGCCGCCTGCCGCAATAATTCCAGCCCCTCGGTGTTTTCGCCTGCCTTCAGGTGCAACAGGGCGCGGCGCACGCGGGGTTCTGCTGCCTCCGGGTGACGTTCCAAGGCGGCATTCCAGTAGGCCGCGCGGTTTTCCGGGGTGTTCGTTCCGGCCATGAGTTCATCGAGCAGGCGGTAGGCGAGGGGATGTTTCGGCGCGGTGCTGATGATCATTTCAAAGGTCTTTCGCGCGCGGCCGGACTGGCCCCGCTTTTTTTGAATCTCCCCGATACGGCACCACGCAAAGATATCGTCCGGATTCGCGCGCAGAAACTTTTCATAGCAGCGCTCCGCTTCCTGCAGGGCGTCCCCGGCAAGGAGCAGTTCTCCCAGGCCTTTCAGTGCGGGCGGGTCATCGGGATACAGGGCGAGGCATTCCCGGTACCCGGCCTCAGCCGCGTCCGGGCTGCCGCGCCGTTCTTCGAGTACCCCTTTGGCGCGCAGGGTGACCCTCGCGGCGGGATGCCGCGCGGCGAGTTCGGCTTGCTGCGTCCCGGCATCGTCGAGGCGGCCCAGTTCCAGGAACTGGTTGAAACAGGCGTGGCGCAGGTACAGGTCCCGGGGCCGTTGTTCGAGGGCGGCGAGGTAGTCGCGGGTCCTTTGTTCGCGCCAGGATTCGCCCAGGCGCTGCCGCAGCGCTTCATAACGTTCCCGGGTGCGCGTCCGTGTGTGTTCATCCTGAAACGCCTGTAACTGCCAGCCCAGCAGATCGAATTCCGCGGCGTCCGTCCAGGCCAGTCGCAGGGCGCATGCCTCTCTCGGGAGGGGCGCCGTGGAGGTGGCAGGAGCCGGGACGTCCGGGGATACTGCACCGAGCACCGCGTCCAGCATGGTTCGTGCGGCCAGGTAATTGCCGTCAAAATTGAAATGAACGTTGTCGTAAAAATATTCGTATCCGGGTAGCCCGTCCGGGCTGTGTTCTCGCAGGGTGGTTTCCACGTCCGCCAGCCGCGCATAGGGCAGGCGTGCGGCCAGGCTGCGGACGATGCCGTTGATGCTGAGCCCGTTGAAATCAGGCTCTTGCGGGCTGACCACGCCCATGAACCGCTTATTGCTGGACAGGGTGCACAGGACCACGCGCGCCCCGGCTTTTCGGGCGGTTTCGCAGATATCTTCAAGGTTGTCGGCATAGTAGCGCAGGGCGCGGTGATGGTCCGTCATGCTGGGCATCATGCCCATGAGCGCGTCAGCGTCGGGCAGGTTCAGGGCGGTCATGGCCGTATTGGCGCGCAGCAGTTGCGTCACGCGCAAGCCGTTCAGTGCGATGAGGCACCGGATGACGGCGGGCCGCCACAGGGGGCCCATGCGCCCCAGCGCGGTCGTGGGCCCGAAGGGCCCGACGGCTTCGTTATTCCCCATGTAAACGAGACAGATGTCCGGTTTTAATTTGGCGCAGGCCTTCGCGGCGGCGCGCATGACGTGGGAATTCATGCCTGGACAGGCTGCGTTATACACCTCCCAGGCATATTCCGGGCAGCGCGCTTCCAGCAACACTTCCAGGATGCGGGCCGAAGCTTGCGTGCCGTAGATGGCCGAACTGCCGAACACAAGCACGCGCCGCGTGTCGGGCGCCTTGTTCTCCGGCACCTGAAAGTCGAGGTCGTCCCAGGTCATGATACGGTCGAGGGGGAGCGCGGTGAACTGCTGATAAAACGCCCGGTTGGGCACATAAAACGCTTCGCCGTGGTATACCTTGCGTACCAGGAAACCGGTGGATTCCCCGTAGCCCATGCCGCGCAGGGCGCCTTCCAGCAGCGCCGGCGGCAGGGCCAGGCAGGCAAGAGAGAGGAGCACCCGCAGGGTGGCGCGCCTGAATTTCAAAAGGAAAGGGGCCTTCACTGGATCATACACTTCCTGTGTCATGTTCATCCGGCAGGTCTGTGTCACGGCATCGCCGTTCGCGGACCACATAGGCCGGCAGGTGCTGCAGGGTCAGGAAACTGCGGATGACCAGTTCTCCGACCAGGGCGATGGCGGACAGGGTAATCAGGGCGAAAAAGAACACCGTGTTGAGTATCAGCCCCGGGGTCACCTCGGTCATAATACCGCCGGCGGAGAAAAAGGCGAGCAGGATACGCAACGCGAACAAAATGCCGCCGAGAAAGCAGAATCCGGCCAGCACCTGAAAGGGCCGCTGCGACAGTTTGACCAGGTTATCCATGTTGTATTGCCACAG
>JAKLHG010000500.1 GCA_022710255.1 Candidatus Hydrogenedentota bacterium | reverse complement strand
GAGTGGTACCGCCCCAGCCGGGATACCTGGAAGGATTGCACGCCTTGGCCCGCAGTCACGGAGCCCTTCTTATTTTTGACGAAGTCATGACCGGCTTCCGGGTCGCCCCGGGCGGTGCGCAGGAGCGCTATGGCGTCGCACCCGACCTTACCACCCTGGGCAAGGTGATCGGAGGCGGCATGCCTGTCGGCGCGTATGGCGGCAGAAAAGACATCATGGACCACTTGGCCCCTGAAGGTCCGGTATACCAAGCGGGCACCTTGTCCGGAAACCCCATGGCGATGACCGCCGGACTGAAAACCCTGGAAATTCTGGAGCGGCCGGGTGTCTTTCAGGCATTGCAGGCAAGAATGAGCACCTTGTGCGAGGGACTAGGACAAATCGCCCGGGAAAACGGCATCCCCGTTTTTCAAACCCGGGCCGGCACCATGGCATGCCTCTTCTTCACCGAACAACCGGTCCGCAACTTTGCCGACGCCAAAACGGCCGACACGGCCCGCTACGCGAAATGGTTTCATGCCATGCTGGAACGGGGCGTCTATTTCGCGCCGTCGCAATTTGAGGCAGCCTTTATCAGCACGGCCCACGAAGACACCCATATAGACCGCACCCTCGAAGCGGCACGCGATACCATGCGGGCGGGCATCTAATCTCTGGCCTACAGCGATGATACCTCTGCGGGAACGCCTTCAGGGCTGTGAGTATCAGGCGCGTACTTCATCACGCATAACCAGCAATTCTTTCATGACCTCGAACAGGCCTTCCTGATAACCACGCACTCCGAAACTGTCGTGCATTTTTCTGTACAGGCGGAAGAGGCGGTCATAAATTTTCCGGTTTTCTTCCACGGGCCGATATACCTTGTCATCGGCATGGACCATGGCTTTGGCGGCTTTGGCGAAGGAATCGTGGCCGCCCGCGGCCTTGCCCGCGACGACCGCACCGGCCATGGCCGCGCCCAGCGCGCAGGTCTGGGCGCTCTTTGATATTTCCAGGGGACGCCCCATGACATCAGCATAGACCTGCATAAGCAGGGCATTCTTACCGGAAATGCCGCCGCAGTTGACAATACGTTCCACCGTCATGCCATATTCCATAAAACGTTCCATAATTACCCGCGCCCCGAATGCCGTCGCTTCGATGAGGGCGCGGTACACTTCTTCGGGTCGGGTCTGGAGCGTCATTCCCGTCAGCGTTCCGGTCAAGCGCTGGTCCACCAGCACAGTACGGTTGCCATTATGCCAATCCAGCGCCAGCAGGCCGCTCTCCCCGGGTTTCAGGCGCAAAGCTTTTTCCGTCAGCGACTCATGGCTTTCATTTTCCGGCCGCATGTAGTTTACAAACCAGTTAAAGATATCGCCCACCGCCGATTGCCCCGCTTCAAGACCGAACCCATCGGGCAGAATGGAGCCGGGCACAATACCGCAAAGCCCAGGGATATCCGGGAGTTCCCGGCTTAAAGGCGCCACCATCATGTCACAGCAGGAGGTACCGATGATTTTTACGAGAACGCCCGGCTGAATACCGGACCCGACCGCGCCCAGGTGGGCGTCAAAAGCGCCCATGGCCACAGGAATGCCTTCCCGCAGGCCCAATGTCGCCGCCCACTCCGGGGTCAGGCCGCCGGCGGCATCCGCAATTGTATAGGCTCTGTCCGGCAGCGTGGCGCGGATGCGGCCCAATACCGGGTCCAAAGCCTCCAAAAAGTCGGCGTCCGGATACCCGCCCCAGTTCGGATTGAACATGGCCTTATGTCCGGCGGCACAGACACAGCGTTTCAGCGTTTCCGGACGCGAGGTTCCCGTCAGAACACCCGTCATCCAGTCCGCATGCTCCACCCAGGTATGGGCGGCCTCAAAAACCTCCAGAGCCGTACGCTTGCAATGCAGAATTTTGCTCCAAAACCATTCGGAAGAATACGCGCCGCCGCATTTCGCCAGGTAGTGCGGACGCATCTTCCCGGCCAGTGCGGTAATTTCCGCCGCCTCGGCATGGCCTGTATGGTCTTTCCAGAGCCACGCCATAGCCGCCGGGTTAGCGGCGAACCTATCCTGAAAGGCGAGGGGCGTCCCCTCGGCATCTACGGGCAGCGGCGTTGAACCGGTGGTGTCCACTCCTATGCCGATAACCGCTTCCGGCGTAAATCCCGGCGTTTTAGCGGCCTCTGACAAGGCCCCGCGTACCGTTGCCTTAACCGCTTCCAGATAGTCGGCGGGATGTTGCCGCGCCAGGTCCGGGTTCCGCCCGTCCAAAACAACCCCCTTCTCGCCGGAAGGAAAGTCAAACACCCGTGCGGCAACCTCATCGCCGTTCCGGGTGTTGGCGATAATGGCGCGGGCGGAATTGGTTCCAAAATCAAGTCCGATTACATAACGGTCATTCATGGCAGATTTCCTTTTGCTGGAATGGCTTCGGCACAGTATACAATGACAATGTTTCATGCGCATTATAGCCCATACAAAGCGAAGGTCTGCAACCTGTTGCCGGTATGAATGTGGACCGGAACTATTGTGTGTACAGGAGACCTCCTGATACACTGCTGTTCATACGTGTTTTTTCGGGAAAACTATTTCCCGGCGGAGCAGTGACGCCCTGCGTTTACATTCAGGGAGAAAAAGGTTATGAAAATCACCGTCAAGGATATATGCGCTTTCATGGAGGCCTGGGCACCGCAGGAACTAGCCTGCGACTGGGACAAGGTGGGGTTGCATACGGGAAGCCTGCATCATACGGTAACGGCCGTACTGACCTGTCTGACCGTAACGCCCGAGGCGGTGCGTGCGGCGCACAAAACCGGCGCCAACATGATTATCGCCCATCATCCCCTTATCTGGACACCGCTGAAACGCCTTTGCCCGGACGACCCGCAAACAGCGATATGCCTGGACCTGACTGCGCGCAATATCGCCTGCCTGGTAGCCCACACCAATCTTGACATGGCGCCCGGCGGCGTCAATGACGCCCTCGCCCGGCGGCTCCAATTGGAAGACTGCGCTCCGTTGTTCCGGAACGAAGGATTGAAGTACTACAAATTAATTTCTTTTGTCCCGCCTGGCCATGTAGACGCGCTCCGCGACGCATTGGCGGCTGCCGGTGCCGGCCGGATTGGAAACTATACCCACTGTTCCTTCCAAAGCGACGGAACGGGAGCCTTTTTGCCCGGCGAGTCCGCCTCTCCCTTTTCCGGTAGAAAAGGCCGGCTGAACGCAGAACCGGAGACCCGTCTAGAAATGCAGGCGGACAGCACGTGCTTGAAAGCGGTCCTTGCGGCCCTCCATGCTGTGCATCCCTATGAAGAACCAGTTTGCGATATCGTGCCGCTTGCCAACAGGTCTTCGGGGCCCGGGCTT
>JAKLHG010000050.1 GCA_022710255.1 Candidatus Hydrogenedentota bacterium | reverse complement strand
GAAGAGTATTATGTTCAAGTTGACACAACCTTGGAAGCAGAATTAAAGGCAGTAGCCGACATAATAGCGAAAAAACAGTATAGGTACAGAGCCGGGAGTACGAATTATAACTATTCGATGGACTCCATCTTTTCCCGGGCGTTAAGTATTTCTTCTTCGCGCTGTTTCAATGCCGGCGTAATAAACCGTTCCGCATTTGCCAGGGTTTGTTTACGTTCATAGTCGGCAGGCGCCAGGTGGGCTTGTCCTCGGCTTATTTCAATGTAATAGCCGAACACTCGGTTATAGCCAACCTTCAGCTTGGCGATGCCGGTACGGTTCCGTTCCTCCTGTTGCAGCGCCGCTATCCAGTTTACGCCACCCCGAACGAGATCTCGCAGATGATCCAGCGAGAGGTCGTATCCGTCCCGAATAAGATTTCCCTCATTCAGGGTGGCCGGGGGCTCTTCCATCAGTGCCTTGTCAATTTCGGCGGCGATATCCTCCAAAGGATCAATCTGCTGAAGCACTGTTTTCAACAAAGTGCTTTGGACCTCCGCAATGGCGGCACGAATACCGGGGATTTGTCCCAGGGCCGTTCCAAGTGCCTTCACTTCCCGCGCATTGCCCGTATTGACCGTAATGCGTCCCTGCAGTCGCTCGATATCGGGCATACCTTTGAGCCGTTCCCGAAGCGCAAGGCGCATGGAAACATCTTCAAAAAGGTCCGTAACGGCATCCAGTCTCGCTGTAATGTTATCCGGCCCGACCAGAGGATGCAGAATCCACTGTCGTAATTTGCGTTCCCCCATACCGGTCTGCGTTTTATCAAGAACACCCAGCAGCGAGCCCCGTTTTGATTTGTCGCCCATGGTCGCGACTAATTCAAGATTACGTTGGGTATTCATGTCCAGCGCCACATATGCGGAAGGCTGATAATGCCTTGGCAGTGCAAGATGCGGTACGGCGTCTCGCTGTGTTTCGCGAATATAGGCCAGCGTTGCGCCCACACAGGAAAGGGCCATCTCGGACTCTTCAAGCGCGCCCAACCCTTTCAACGTACTCAGTTTAAAGGTGTCCAGAATAAGGTCACACGCCAAATCCCGGGAGAAATCTTCTTCGGGCCGGATCGTAAGCACCAAATCAGGAAAGCGCTTTTTAAGACTTGCGGCAAACACGCTGTCGCCTTTATCCATGACAAGCGCTTCCACGGGCGAAAGTCGGGATATCTCATCCCATAACATACCGTTATTGGAGGAACAGGATAACGTCAGAAATTCTCCAGTGGTCATATCCACAAACGCAGCGCCCCCGGAATCACCGGAGACAAGAAATGCCGCCAAGTAGTTGTTCCTGCCGTTTTCCAGCAGCTCAGGTTCTGTAACCGTGCCCGGGGTTACCGTACGTACCACCTGCCGTTTTACGATACCCTTGGCCTCACGGGGATCTTCCATCTGTTCACAAATGGTCACCGAACGACCCATGCGCACCAGTTTTGCGATATAGCCGTCAACGGCGCGCACCGGAACCCCGCACATGGGAACACGCTTTTCCTTGTCCGTTCCATCCCGTGAAGTTAATGCAAGATTCAACAAACCAGCCACTTCAAGGGCGTCATCTAAAAACACCTCGTAAAAATCGCCCATCCTGAAAAACAAAAGGGAATCGCCACATTCCGACTTTGCCTGAAGCAATTGTCGCATCATGGGAGTGGTGTGGTGTGGGGATATATCCGAAATATGCAGCCATTTGTCTGTCATAGGGCTATTATACCGGTAAGCGATACAGCAGGTCACATCGCCAGAAGAGAAGCAGGACAACAAGCCGAATAGTTGCCCCTCAACAATGAAGGGAGCCCAGATGATTGTTTACTGGTGTTAATAAAACTCCTGCCGCATTGGTCAAGGCGTTTTGAATGCATATAACCTTGACAGCGTTGAAACATATAGAATGCCATTAGCCGCTGTTGGCGTTCCATGGATCGCATCCGGGAAACGTGTGGAGAACAGTACTTGTTTCTGCTTGCCCGCCGCCAGTATAGCGAAATCCCCGTTTCGCGCCCCGACATAAATGCATTCGTCAGCGCCCAAGACTGAGCTCCAGATACTTCGGCCCACTTTATGAACCCAATAGCCATCGCCTGTTTCCGCATCCACACAATGAACGCCGCCTGCATCGTCGGTCACGAAAACCAATCCATTTAAAATGGCAGGGGTGGCACATGACTGGCGGGGAATGGCATAGGACCAAAGTCCGCCTGTCCTAGTAATATCGCCTTTTAGGGTCGCGTCAATACACTTCAGCCAGGATTGTCTTTTTCCCCACCAAATGTCTCCCCCCGCGACTATATAAATACGGTTTTTGTAAAACACCGGCATGCCCATGATTTCACTGGGACTTTCCTTGGTGTTACCGACATAGTCATGAATGTTTGATTTCGGAGCCTCTGGATCGCAATCAAAGCGCCACACACAATCAAAAGAAACAACCTGTTCTGAAAACGGGGCCACAAGAGTCTTGAAGGCATAACAAATACCATCTGGGCCGCCGAAGAAAAACAGGCGTTGGCCGTCGATCTCACCAAGAGAAGGGGAGGACCAACTTTCATGAAACGTCCGTGGGCCTATGCCCTCATTTTCTTTGGCAAGAAGTCGTCCCGTGTTTTTATCCAAAGCGATACAACTGGGCGCTTCAGGATTGCCAATTTTTTTATGTGTATTATCCACACCATTACCTGTGTTAAGATAAAGGCAATCCCCATTAAGTAGAATACTCATGTGGGGTGAATCATGGGGGTATTGACCGACTTCCGAACGCAAATCAAAGAGCCACAGGATATCCGCATCCGGCGGGACTGCTGTAATCACCGGCGAATCCATGGGTACACAGTGCTTTCCCTCATCAAGGTAAGGACCGTCGTTACCGTTCACTAACCCGTGCATGTCAAGACAAACGACCTCTGACCGGGTGGTTACTGTGTAAATCCGATCGCCTTCCACTGTGGGTTCTGAACAGATTCCGACTCCGGGCCAATCCAGAAAATCATCTCCCCCGATACGTGGAACGACCAATTGCCAGACAAGGCTTCCGTCTTGCGCATCAAAGCATAGCAAAACACCCCGGTCCCCATGGTGACGTTCATCGAAAGGTTCTGAGTTGTTTGCTCCGATGAATACACGGCCTTGAGCGACAATCGGCGAGCCATAGGAACCTCCGCCCAATTCAACTGACCACAACACACCCTCTCCCGTTTCTAAGTTAAAGTGTTTTGGCAAGCCTGTTTCACGGGAAAACATGTTTCGTGAATGACGCTCCCCCCATTGGGAATGATCTTCGCTATAACCAGGTAATGCAAGAACCACAAAAACGATAAGTAGAAAAGTAGCAGCAGATATAGGGAAGGGAATATATTTCATTGCCTTGTCGTTCTCCACTTGCCACCATAAACACAGTTCATAAGCATGTTTAAACCTCATGAAAGAATTTACTAGACATAAACACTATGCTGGTCTGAACATACATTAGAAAACAGAATACATTTAAATATAATGTCTCTCAATTGCATATGTCACGTACTCCATAATTATTGGGACAGCCGGTTTTTTTTCCAAAAAAATATATAAAACGATATAATTCACGTTATACAACTATAAATTTATCATTAAATTATTCTATATGTGTTATAATGTAATTTTCATTATTAAAAATATTTTAAAAGACATTTATAAATAGAACATTTATTTATTATACATTTAACGAGATGCAGGAAGAAGCATTACCTCATCGAATTATTTTTGACTTTTCTCCATACTTTACGCTATAATTTGCAAGTTACTTAGTTGCAATTTTATGCTGTACCACAACTATTAGAAATAAAAAACGTTGCCAAAAATTCACCATTACAAAAAAAATTATTTTATGTTTTTATTATTTTTATCTTTCGCTATTGCATCATTTTCATTGGTACCAGATACCGATGCCAGAATGACACCTAATCTAGCAGAACACAAGAAGGATAAATTAATTTCCCCTGCAAAAACAAACCAACTGTTAGATGTTACTGATTCTGGCGAGGAGGAAATTTTCATTCCAGACCTCATAGGAATGACCCAAGAGACTGCAGAATCTCTAATATCAAATTCGGGTTTTGTTATGGGAACACCTGTTTTCGACTTTTCGGAAACAGTTCGTGAAGGGATAGTGTTGTATCAGTATCCAGACACCGGCACACAAGGATGCAATGGTGACATTATAAACCTTACCATTTCCACAAATCAGCAACCGGCAAAAGAGTTTGTTCACGTAATGACCTCCATGACAGGTGGTCGAAAACTGCAAGAAGCCTTCCAACAAGCCGCAGTGCGAAAGGCCGAGGTGCTTCCTTTCGTTCTCGAAATTCTTCGTGACGGAGTTTGGTTTGAAAAGCATGTAGTGACAAAACTACTTCGGTGCTGTCCCTGGCCTGAAGCGGGTCCGGACTTGGTGCGTAGCGCATCCACTGAGTCTGAACACTGGCTTGTGCGTGAAGGTGCACTTTACGCGCTCGCTGAATTGGGATACCAGGAATATGGTCCCGTCATACATAGAATTCTGCTGGCGCCAGACACCCCCCTGTGTGTTCGGCGCATCGCAGTTGCTACGCTTGCACGTATCGGTTATACAGCAGCCGTTAAGGACTTGTGGTCTCTGACAGCAGACAGGGACGATCGTATGAAGATCTTTGCCAACCGTGCCCTTCTAGAACTGGGAATCCCAGGCGATATTCATTTTCTGCTGAACGCCTTGAAGAATGAATCCCCTGTTATCCGGGAAGAAGTGTGTGGTGCCCTTGCATTGGCGCCGGGAAATGATGTTGCCGATCGGCTTTCTGCGATGGAAGCCGGGGACACCAATGCCTCGGTACGCAGCGCAGCCTCTGAGGCATTACTTTACAGGAAATTGAAGTTCTTAAAATCAGAAGGAGGAAAGTTATCACTCCTTATAAGCGCTCTTGATGCGGCAAACCGGTACACTGCACCCTGGATTGTTCGCAGAATTCTTTCGGAGTGCGGGGAGGAGGGACTTTCTTTTCTTCGGAAATTGGCATCACGAAACCACCCTTTCAAAGAACTTGCTTCTATGATTCTTTTGTTCGCCGGCAAGAGTTCACAAATACCTTCGTTTGATAATTCCGATTACGAGGCCAACGACGCTAATGAAAAACATGGTGATTATACCCATACTACTTTTGCCGATTATGCAGTAGCCAAGGCTAAAGCATGGGGACTCCCCATAGAAGGAAACCTCGAAAATGGTTTAAGCGGGTGGGGCATGGCATGGCAACGTCTTCACGAAGGGGCGGCGCAGGAAGATGAAAGTTTTATTTCTGTTTCAGGAGAAATTATCAGACAGCGCGAGCATGCCTATAATCCAACAACCAACAAAGGCTTCAACGTTGTGGGGATTCAATTCGGAACCGCACGTGACCGGGCACTGTCTATATGGAATGACTCGCTTCTGGGCGCGTATAGTACCGGAGATCTCTATTCGGAGGAAGTTGGCGCCTCTGGCAAAATAGGGGGGGCATGGCAACTTTTGGGGCGTATTTCCCATTTGTTGCAGGATCTGACTGCGCCTCTTCATGGTCTGGCGATTCAACATGTCTACCCATCCTGTAAATTTGAAAATACTTGGAAGATAAGTGGGGAAAAATTGATTAATTTGCTGGACCCGACTCTTAGCGATCAGTTAAGTATCTTGTACAGCGAGAGCGAACTACCCGAAGAGGCATTAACGGGTCTTGATGATTTCTCACGAACGAGGCTTGCCTATTGGTTAAACAGCAATGCCGAAAACACCAGTGGACCTATCGGTTGCCCTAACAGATTTAAGGACGATGTACGTGGATACCTGGAGGTGCTTGCCTGGATATCCTACTTTCGCACCACCGTATGGGGAGAAGTCTGGTTCAACAAAGACGAAAGTTCTTCAGGTTCAAGTGGCAATGCCACAAGTTCTGGACTGCTGGAAGACGCCGTTTTCTCGGATATAACCGTTCCCGCAGGAACTCCTAATGGCCTTCACGCTATGTTTGGCGGTAAAGTGAGATGGAGAGACACATGGAATGACAACTACTTCACCTTGGAATGCGCCGATGGCACTATCCTCAATTGGATGAAAACTTTTAATACAGATGAATGGGGAGCCTGTGATTGGGTTAGTAACCGCTGTGAGGGATACAAACTGTCTAAGGGTGACCATGATGATCAGGATGCACGTACGGTTGGCCGTTTCTGGTTTGATACGCGTGAAATTGAACCGGGCCAGGCTGTCTTTGAAAGATATCCCGATGGTTCCTCGTTGGGAAAAGACATGTATGATTATTATGCAGATACCCTTTTCCCTTTGACCGTCCGCTATAATGCCGGGCTTATCCATTTGGCCAACCGTCGCATAACCATAAAAACAGCGACACACGCAACTGCCCTTTTTGAGTGTAGTCGTGCAGATAATTTTGGCAAGGGTCCCATATTTGAGACTTCTTCAGAAGGAAGCGATTTCTTTTTTGTGGCCAAAAGTGAAGTAACTTTGACTGCACCTTCTTCTAATACCATCGGGGGCATATTCAAAGGCTGGGAAAAGAACGGAGTGCCGATTGCTTCTATCAAGGGAGTAATTACCATCAACAACGATGACAATCCCATCAGCGCGGGAGGTGACACGTACATCGCTTTCTTTGATGAAGTATCCGAGGGTGAGGGGGAACTCACAGGAGGTGAAGGTGAAGATGAAGGAGAAGAGGATCCTGCGGAAGGTGAAGGAGAAGCCTCTGAAGTAGAAGGGGAACTGCAAGAAGGGGAAGAGGAAATACTTTTTCATCCTGCCGATATAGATAAAGATTTCCAGATTATAATTAGTGAGGCCATTACCTATCTTGTCGGTTGGCAGCAGGGAACGAACCCTATTGGATATGCGGTACGTGCGGCCTATTTGTGGCAAAATGGCCAGTCCTACATGTATGAACCGGATATGGAACCGCCGCTGTGCTGGAACTTGGCGCCTGCCGTCCAGCCATGATTAACCGGTGTCAGGTACCTCTTGGAGGTTAAATCTTTTCGGGACGCTGCTGCGGGTTATCTGCGCATTATCCGCTATACCCGCCCAGTTCAAGACCTCGGTCCACAAAATACCGATACGTGTTATATTCTACGGTATTTGGAATCGAATGGTCGGAATGGAGGATATACCCATTCCGTGCTTTTACCACCGGAATTTTGGCACTGAGTTCACGTTCTACCGCATCAAGATCGTTGGTATAGAGTACACGCACATCCATACCGCCCATCAAAGTAATATGATCGCCATACTTCCGGTATATCTTTAGCAGGTCCATGCCGGCCTTGACTTCTATAACCTGAAGGCAGTCTATACCCGACGCGATCATCCCGGGCAACAAAGGTTCCACATATCCGCAGGAATGCATGATGACCGGCAAGCCATGGTCCTTCGCCCATCCCACGGTGCGTTTATGTCCGGGCTGAATGATTTCCCGATACATCGAAGGGGATATGAAGGGCCGGTTCTTGAACCCCATATCCTCAAAAAACCATATACCGTCAGGCATGCCTTCCTCGGTGAAAAGCATTTCCCATAGTTCCACCGTAGTGCGGGAAAAGGTTTCCACCATATCATGGATCCACTCCGGGTCTTCCATCATGCCAAGCAACATATGGTGATGACCACATACGGGATGCATCAGCTCGAATACATTGGTGCCGCCCCAGACCATAAACCGATTCTGTTTCCTGGCATTACCGCTTGCCTCCCGGTAGCCTTTATAATCTATCCGAGTACGGTCTGCAAAGATCCGCGGTTTAATATGTTCCTCCCATCCGCTCCGGTCTTTTACCAAAAAATCCACGTGCTCCGGGGTAGCTTCATACGTTTTACTTCTCCGCAACAGGGCGCCATTGCCGTCACGCGTTAAAACGGTTTCTTCAGTTTCCTCCACCACCTCGGGAACGAAATCGAGCCGTGCTGTAAAATTAAACGGCCAAGAGAGACGGAAATCATGGTCGAAGTGATCTTCAAGACGCTCCTCTTCGGAAATATATCCCTCTGAAACCCATCGAGAGCGCGTATCACTCCAGAAACTTTCGTAAACCGCGATGCGGTCTACAGGTTTCCGTGCGAGAATATTACCCACCCGTTCCGCACTGGTCATTTCCATCATCACGCAATCCTTTTGAAATAGGAACGGGCGGAACAAGTTTAAACCGAGTGTGACACGATACTGACTAAGGCTTTCATCAAGGCGTCACATTCCTCATCAGTGCCTATAGTTATACGCAAGGCGTTTTCCAATCCCGGCAGTTTGAAGAAACGCACCAGGATACGATGCTCTTTTAAGGTTTCAAAGATATGGGCGGCATCCGGACTTCCATTCCACTGCGCCAGCAGAAAGTTACTGCTGGATTCCGGAACATCAAAGCCCATTGTTATAAGAGATTCTCGCACCCGTTTACGGGTAGTGCGCACTTGCCCGACCCGGCTGCGCATGTAATATTCATCCTCGATGGCAGCCAGACCCGCTGCTTGACTGAACGTATTAAGATTGTACGAGTCCTTGATCTTTATAAACTCATTGATCAATTCAGGTCTTGCAGCCGCAATACCGATACGGAGACCTGCCAGCCCATATGATTTCGAAAAGGTACGTGTTACAATCACATTTTCAAATTGACGGGGAAAGTCCATGCAGGTATCATCGGCGAAATCCACATAGGCTTCGTCAATCAGTACTATGCCCTCAAAGGTCTCACAAAAACGCCTGACCGTTTCTCTTGGATAGGCTACGCCCGTCGGAGCGTTAGGACGGGTTAAAAAACAAAAACGCCCTTGTTCAGTGTACATCGCCTGCGGGAATTGAAAATCGGCTTCCAAGGGAACATACTGAAGAACGCAATCATGCAGTTGGCACAACACCTCGTACAGGCTATAAGTGGGATATACGGTAACCACTTTGTCGCCGGGATCGACAAAGGCACGAAGGGCCATCGCGAGAATCTCATCCATACCGTTTCCGACCACAACCCATTCCTCTCCGGGAAGTTCGTACCGGTTGGCACAGGCCCGCCGCAGCTCCGTTGAAAGTGGATCGGGGTATTTACGCAGATCCGCAGTATCCAAGGCCTTCAGCGCTTCAAGAACTCGGGGAGATGGAGGGTAGGGGTTCTCATTTGTGTTTAACTTGATGAAGCCCGCTTCCTTGGGCTGTTCACCGGGAGTATAGCCTTCTACATGCTCCAAATGCTTTCTTGAATATCTGCACATTATCGTACATCCCTGATTCGGACCGTGACCGATTCCGCATGGGCCTGCAAACCCTCCAGCGTCGCCAATTCTTCAATATCATGTGAATCGCGCATGAGACGTTCCTTCGAATACTGTATGATATTTGTCGTTTTTCGAAAATCCTCGGCGGAAAGCGGCGAACTGTAGCGGGCGCGCCGCATGGTTGGCAGGATGTGATTAGGTCCTGCGTAATAATCGCCAACTGCCACCGGGGTCATAGCCCCGAGCATAATGGCGCCGGCATTCAACACTTTGTCCGCTACCCGCGTCGCATATTCCGTTTGTACGCTTAAATGTTCCGGCGCCACAAAATTAGCCAGTTCAATCGCGGTCTCCATATCCGGAGTAACCACAATAGCGCCGAATGCTTCGAGTGACTTAGAGATGATGGATATTCGCGATAAACGTGCCATGCGTTCACGCAGTCGCTCCAGAACCATCTCCGCCAGATTTTTGGAAGGGGTAAAAAGCAGGCATAAAGCCTCTTCATCATGTTCCGCCTGCGCTAGAAGTTCGGCTGCCGCATGGTTGGGATTAGCGTTTTTATCGGCTATCACCAGTACTTCCGAGGGACCAGCCTCACTGTCTATATCGACAACCCCCCGAACCATTGATTTGGCCACAGTGACGTAGGCATTACCCGGTCCGGTAATTTTAACGACAGAAGGAACCGATTCCGTTCCATAGGCCAGAGCGGCAATCGCCTGAACGCCTCCAACCCGGAAAACCCGGGACACTCCTGCCAGCCGGGCTGCCGCGAGTACAGAAGGATGTATGGAGCCGTTATATGAAGGCGGGGAAGCCATGACAATGGTCTTGACGCCTGCCACACGGGCTGGAACAATATTCATCAGCACAGAAGAAGGATAATAAGCCTTGCCTCCCGGCACATAAACCCCTGCGATTTCGATGGGCGTTATACGTTGTCCATACATGGAACCGTCCGGAAGCGATTCTTCCCAGGACTCCCGTAAATTTTTTGAGTGAAACGTGCGGATGTTCTCATGGGCGCGTTCAAGCATGGCAATGGTGGCTTTGGGCACTGCAGCCGCGGCTTTATTCATGTCCTCTTCGGTCAATTCCAGTTGGTCTGTCTCAAGGGAAACACCATCGAAACGCTTGGTATAATCGACCAGGGCAGCGTCGCCGCGTGTTCGCACATCCTGGATAATGGCTTCCACCGCTCTTCTACGATCATTATTCGTACCGTCATTTTGTGCCCGGTCAGCAGATTGCGCCAGGAACATTTTCACGTGTTCCAACTGTTCCGAAGAGGTAATTTCAAAAACTTTCATGCTTGTTTCCCGATGAGATTGTCCGTATATGAATACTCATTCCTGGATGCGTTGTATATTCGCTCCCAGCGCGGCGAAACGCTCCTCGATGCGTTCATAGCCACGGTCAATATGATACACCCGCTGCACACAGGTTTCTCCCCGGTGTGCCATCAGTCCGGCAATAACAAGAGAAGCACTGGCACGCAGGTCGCTGGCCATAACCGGTGCCCCCTTTAGAAAAGGAACTCCCTTGATTATGGCGGTATTACCACTCAATTCAATATCGGCGCCCATACGATTTAATTCTGCCGCCTGCATAAACCGATTCTCAAATACAGTTTCCCTTATTTTGCTGGTACCCTCGGCGCACGCGAGCAGCGCCATCATCTGCGCTTGTAAATCAGTGGGAAAACCCGGATAAGGCTGCGTAATAATATCTGTTGCGCGAAGATCATCCGGTGCGGCAATGCGTATACGATCTTCACGCACCTCTATGTCAGCACCGGCGTCCTGCAACGTTTCCAGAAAGGCACCAAGATGAGTTGCACGGGCACCAAGCACAGTAACATCGCCGTGGGTGGCTGCGCCTGATATGAGAAAGGTGCCAGCCTCTATGCGGTCGGGCATAACCGTATGCTCAACCCCCTGTAACCTTGTTTGCCCTTTGATGATAACGGTATCTGTTCCCGCGCCGCAAATATCTGCGCCCATAGCATTCAAAAACTTCGCCAAATCCTCGATTTCCGGTTCCCGCGCTGCATTGGTAAGACACGTGGTTCCTTCAGCCCGGGATGCCGCCATAATGAGTGTTTCTGTTGCGCCAACACTTGGGAAATCGAGAGCGAATGAAGCGCCACGCAGGCGCCCTTTTGCAATTACATAGCCTTCATCAAGTTCGATGTTGCAGCCGAGCGCTTCAAGACCCTTTAGGTGAATGTCCACAGGTCGAGTACCTATGGCGCATCCGCCTGGGAGTGAAACGCGGGCGCAGCCAAAACGCGCCACCAACGGCCCAAGAACAAAAAAGGAAGCCCGCATTTTACGCACCAGGTCATATGGCGCGTTCGGGCTTGAAATTCCAGCGGTGTCCAGGGTCATGTAACGGCCGGTAAACTCGATGCGGGCACCCATGTGGGACAACAACTTGTCCATGGAAAAAATGTCATGCAGGCAGGGTATGTTATGCAAGGTACAGGGTGATTCGGCAAGGATTGCAGCGGCCATAAGCGGCAACGCCGCGTTTTTCGCTCCACGCAAATGCACTTCTCCCCGCAGCGGCCTGCCGCCATGGATTACAATTGTGTCCATTATATGTGTTTCCTTGGGCCGGCGCCCGAAAAGAAAAGTCCAAAGCGAAACGCGCCTTGGACTATGAATTGTGCATGTAAGGGCTACTCTGCAGGTGAATCAGACGCATCCCCGGTATTAGAAACGCCTGTGTCCAGTATTTCAACCGGAGTTGCAGGGGTCTCAACACTATCGGAAGTCTCGGTTTCTTCAACACTTTCCTGCACATCCGTCGCAGTGGCTTCGGCAGGAGCGGCATCTTGTTCGGCGGCACTCTCCACCGCCCCCGTATTCGCTTCGGAGGAATCAAAAAGAGAGTTCATGGAAGCCTCGGGCACTTCTGCAACAAGTTCAGGCGCCGGTGGCCGGCCGACCTTGCCCGAAAGGATGGACATAACCAGCGCAAGCACCATGAAAACACCGGCGGCCGCATACGTAATTTTTTGCGGCAGGCTCTTGGAGGAACGGGGCCCAAAAATAGTATCCATACCCCCGCCCATGCCAAACGCGCCAGCCAGGCCCTGTCCTTTACCCTTCTGCAATAAAACGATAATGATGAGGGCAAAGCATGCCGGAATATACAGGCAAAGCATCAGCCACCATAGCGTCTTCACACTGAAGATTATACTTAACATACCTTTGATTTCCCTTGTAAAATTGGAGTCAGAAGCCGTTGCATCACAACGCAACGATCGGAACTCATGCGCATGCCTGGACTATGAGCGCAAAATCAGCAGGCTTTAATGAAGCGCCACCGACCAGAAATCCGTCGATGTTTTCTTTTTCAAAAAGGCTGGCCGCATTTTTTGCGGTTACACTGCCGCCGTACTGAATGCGCATTCTTGATGCGGCTGCATCGCCAAAGGCTTTTGCCACCCAGCCGCGAATAAACACATGGGCCTCTTCGGCCTGTTCGGGCGATGCGGT
>JAKLHG010000005.1 GCA_022710255.1 Candidatus Hydrogenedentota bacterium | reverse complement strand
ATCAGCCTCCTCAAGGGAAGGAACGTGCAAACTGGAAGGGAAAACCTGGTACACGTTCTCTTCCCGGGACACCAGATGCGGTTCTTCCAGCCAGGCCACAGCGGTGCGCACGCGTGTATCTTCTGTATTCTTATCGCGTTCGACTTCATTGTCTTCATCGTTGGACAGGATTTCGCCGGGAGTGGCATTCACTTCTACCGGTTTATCAGGCGGCCTGTGCCGGCCTGCCATCCTGCGAAGTGCCCGCAACACAGCCTGAATTTCATGCAACGGAAGTTGTGACGTCGCAGACAAGCCAAACTGTTGCTCAATATCTTTGTCACAATATAGCAATACACATCTTGCCGGCAATTGGTCCCGACCCGCGCGCCCCGCTTCCTGCAGGTAGTTTTCCAGTGAACCCGGTATTTCCGCGTGTATCACCAGCCGTACATCCGGTTTGTCTATTCCCATGCCAAAAGCGTTTGTGGCGGCAATGACACGTATTTCCCCCGTTATGAATCGCTTCTGGGTGGTCTTTTTTACTTCCGGTGTAAGGCCGGCATGAAAATGGGCGGCAGGCCACCCCATACTGACAAGAAAGGCGGCTACTTTTTCAGTTTGTTTTCGCGTGGCACAATAAACGATTGCGCCGCCACTGCCATCTTCCGGCAATTGACTTTCGAGAAGTTGGTGGATATCAGAAAACTTGTGCTCCGGCGTGGTCTCGACAACCGCAAAATCCAGGTTATCCCGATTGGCGCCCCCATTGAAGACCAGGAGGGTTACACCCATGGTGCGTTGGAAATAGTCCGTTATGTCCCGTATTACGTCAGGTTTGGCTGTCGCTGTGAGGCACAGCACGGGCGGCAGGGGGGCTTTACCGGCGGACTCCCGTATAAACCGTCCGACATAGCGGTAATCCGTCCGAAAATCCTGCCCCCATTTTGAAAGACAGTGCGCCTCATCGAGTATCCATGCGCCAATCTCCCGCTGTTCAACGGACCGGCGGAACCCGCGGTTGCGCAACTGCTCTGGAGACACCAACAAGATTGCGCAATCCCCCAAACGAATCCGTTCCAGCACATCGGCACGCTCGGGCATGGATAAAAGGCCGTTGAGAGCAAGACATGAGGTGATTCCCCTTTCCCGCAAACCGCGCACCTGGTCCTCCATGAGCGCGACAAGCGGAGAAACAACCAGCGTGAGGGCGCCGGTGTTTTCATAACGGGAAAGGGCGGGCACCTGGTAACACACGGATTTGCCCGTGCCCGTGGGCAGTATCCCCAGAACATGGCTGTGGTTCATTGCTGCGTTTACAATGGCTTCCTGCATGGGCGTGCCATCTCTACAAAGAGGCACCGGACGAAAGTCCGAAAATCCGAACCAATGCTTAAGCACCCGCTTGGAGTTATGATGCTCCTGGCACCAGTCACACAACGGATCCTCGCAACGTGTGTCCCGAAGCCGTTTTACGAGTCTTGGCGCTTCAGGGAACTCATGACGTACCCAGGGGGGTATCACCGAGTTGCCGCCAGCGACCGACAACCATGCCAGCGCATACGCCATGGGCCATCCCCTAAGGGATGGTTGCTCGAGCACCCCTTTACTATGATTTACGCAAGCGGAAGGCGCCAAACACGCAGCAACCGCAGTGCATCCCTCCTCATCCGTTGGAAGTGTTGTCTTTCGGACCATATGGAAGAAATGGTCAAAGCCATTTTCTTCCGGACAAGACCCCGTCAGCCAGTGGAAGGCGGTGAGCAGACCGGAATTTTCCTCCGTTAAATGACGGAAGGCCTTTGTCTCATCTTGGAATAATGCAAGACAAATGCGTACATCCAGTTCAGGATCATTCGCGTTAAATCTGAGAAGTCCACCATCCTTATAATGCTTGACCAGCTTGTGGTAGGGATTTCGAGGAAAGGCAAGCGGGCTTAACCGAAGCGTATCAATAACGGGCAAGTCAAGGAGCCGGAGTCCGGGCGCAGCGGCCTGAAGATGAGGAATATCGAAGGCGATTATATTGTGCCCCACCAGAAATTCCGAACCTTCGGCAAAGGAATCCAGTTCCCTCAGTGCATCAGGAAGATGACTACCCGAAAATAGAAACGGTTTGTCGATACAATCTCCTCGCAGGGCAGCCATCCGATAGATTTGCCCTGATTCACGATTGACTTCCAAATCGATGGCGATGCATCTGTCAATAAAAAATGGCGGAATGAATTTATCTGCTCCCTGCTTTTTTAAGTTTGTTTCTATTCAATACCATTAGACAATCATACCAAGATATTCCGTGTATTTCTAGTTACAACTAAACATCTAAAGTTACCTAAGAACTTTAGTTTTGTGCAAAAGACTGCACTATTCTACAATCCGGAAGCGAGGTTGGAGAAGGAAGGGAACAGCAGAAAACGCCTGGAAACACAGGGCAAAAGGGGGGAAAAGAATGGTGGGCCCTGCTGGAATCGAACCAGCGACCAAGTGATTATGAGTCACCTGCTCTGACCAACTGAGCTAAGGGCCCAAAGAGTTATATTGTATCTGGTGGGCGGGTTGCAGGTCAATTTTTCTGTCGGGTGGATGTGTGCGGCGGGTCTTCCGTATCCCGGCGCAATCAGCCGTGGTTGTTTTGTTTGCTGCAGTTCCGGCCTTATAATGTTGCGAGCCTCGGGCCGTGCGGCATCGGGATGGTTTTACCGTAGCGTCAGGAAAGGAATGATCATGCCTTCGTTGAACCGACGTGAATTTTTTTCGGTCACCGCCGGGTTGGTTGCGGCGGGCGCCGCCGCTTCCGCAGCAGGGGTTGGCGCTTCATCGGGCGGGTGCGCGACGGCTGCGCGTACGCTGGGCCGTACGGGAATATCATGTTCGTATCTGGGCATGGGCACGGGGATTCGCGGCCAGGGCTTCGGCATCACCGACCAGACGCTGGGCCTCACGGGAGAACAGTTCATCGCCTTGCTGGAATATGCCTATTCGCGGGGGATTACCTATTTCGATATGGCGGACCGGTATGGCTCGCATCACTATATGCGCATGGCCCTGAAGCGGTTCATCCCGCGGGACAAGGTGATGCTGTTGAGCAAGGTCTGGTTTCGGGAGGCGGACACGGTTAAAAACGACCTGGAACGGATGCGCCGGGAACTGGAGGTGGACTGCATTGATGTGGTGCTGATGCATTGCCTGCGGAACGGGGAGGAGAACTGGCCGGAAACGTTACGTCCGGCGATGGATGTGCTGGAAGAGGCCAAGGTCAAGGGCCATATTCGGGCGCACGGTGTGTCGTGTCACAACTTCGCCGCCCTGGAACGGGCGGCAGAGGAGCCGTGGTGCGATGTGGTGCTGGCGCGGATCAATCCTTTTGGCGTGAATATGGACGGTCCTGCGGAGAAGGTCGTGCCCGTGCTTGAAAAGATTCACAATGCGGGCAAGGGCGTGCTTGGCATGAAGATATTGGGCGAAGGTGTGCCGGAAGTCGTGGCGAAGATGGGGGAATCACTAAGGTTCGTCATGGGGCTGGATTCGGTGGATGCCATGACCATCGGGTTTATGAGCCAGCGCCAGTTGGATGAAGTGATAGCGGTAATGGAAGGGAATGTGGCGGTGCAGGGGGACGGCGGTGAAAGGACAGAAAGGACCTGAGCTTCGGCCGGGACTTCGCCTTGAAGAAGAGGCGCCTTTGGCGAAACCATCAGACTATTACACCACTGGGAACGCTGGCATCCTTGCCGGCAGGGCTGACATCATAGTCTATCTTGCCCGCGTCAGCCGCCAGGGATGGCAGCGATCCCAGTATTGTTAGAACTCATAATAAATTGTCAGCGAAATCGGCTCAAGCGCCTAAGCAATACAAAAGCCGTAAAGGATACAGCAATTCCGGGGAAAGCGCTTGGAAGTATAAAGAGAACAGTCCCGTGTGTTTTATGGGCGTTACGCGTTGGTTTGCAAATTCACCTGGAAGAGTTTTGCGAAAGTATTGACCCGCTTGGCGAAGTGACCGCAAAACAGGACGGGGTGCGGGCCGGGGTAGACGTCGCAGATGTCTTTCACGTCGCGCATTTCAACCAGCACGCGCGTGGCACAGCCGCCGGTGGGCGGGCATGCGGGCGATGACAGTACCTTGCCCTCCCAGGCGTGCAGCAGCGGGCCGTCCGCCTGGTATTTGAACAGGGTGACCGGTTCTTCGGGGGGCCACTGCACGTCCAGCGCCGGCGTCTTGGGCATCTGGTGGAAGAAGGGCCGGAAATCATAGGGCACGGGCGGTTGGTCCGCGCCGTGTAAGTGGGGCGTACAGGTGCAGTGGGAAGCGAAGTAATGGTTTTCCACCGTGTCGAATTCGGGGTTGTGCTGGAATCCGGGCCTATCGAAGAGGTATGCGCCCAGCATCATGGAGAGGGTGGCATTCAGGTCGTTCTCGCACCCACAGGGGATCAGCCTGCCGTTGTTCGCGGCGAAACTGAGACAGGGTTTGCGGTGTTTCAGGAACAGGCATTCGATGGTGATGGCGTCGGCCTCATGCCGTTTCATTATCTCCAGCACCGCCGTATGGGCACGGGCGGCATCCAGGAACGATTGGTCGGTCAGGTCGGTAATGGCGCGCGCCTCCGCGCGGACGGCTGCGGCCATCTCGCGCATGGCATCCGTTTCCTGGAGGGAATCATACAGGTCGTTAAAGTGCGCTGCGGGCACGGCGTGTATGGCCGTATTGAAAAAAGGCTCCACTTCGTCCGTTTCCTGGGTTACCTGTCCCGAAATGCGTAACACCCGGCTTTTTGCCATGAGGTTGCGGGCGTGCACGGCGCGCAGGCCGCTTTCAAGCGCCTCGAAGTGTTCAATGGAATGGATGTACTGGATGCGCGGGTCTGTGCGGAACCGTTCCGGCGGCAACTGATGGTTGGCGCCGAGGGGATGGTACAGAATGATGGGGCCGGGGAAGGCGTCCAGAATAGGAAAGATTTTCCTGCTGAAACTATTCCAGAAGTTGAACAGCAGCAACGCGTCCGGCGGATTGCTTTGAATGTCCGCCACAAACGCGGCGATGGCGGCGTCGGTGTAGATGGGCGCCGCGTCCAGAGCCAGTTCCAGGTTTAGCCCCCCGGCGATCCGTTCCAGGCCCGACAGAAACGACAGCTGTTGTTCTTCGGGTTTGAACTGGTTTCCCGGCCAGGTGAACCAGCCATGGGGCGCCCAGCCGTCTTCGCACTGACCGTTGAGCACGACCTCGGCGGGCGGATAGAAGAACGCGCCCCGAACCCGGGCTGCCTGTTTCGCACGATACACGGGTGCGGCTCCGGTATCGGGCGCGTTTTGAGCGAACCCCGGCCATGCGCCCAGCATGGACAGGAACGCCCCTGATTTCAAGAAAGTGCGGCGGCTGAATTCGGAAGACATGGCATATCTCCTCGCTCATGATTTTTTAGCGGCCATTCGTCTTGAAGAAACCTGCTGTTTAAGCATAATTCCGGATGCGCCTCATGTTCAATTTTTCCGCATTTACGGTCTCATGGCATTCCGCGCATGAAACAGCGGCAACGTTTGCATCTGCCGGGAAAAGAGGCGGGAAGTGCCTCGGTTACTCTTGGTTTTCCGGACCTGGCCGGGTTTCAAGCAACAGGTCGTCCAGGATCAGCATGCGCTCGAACCAGATCATAAGCAGGGTACACAAGTACCGGCGTCCCATTTCGCGCAGCCGCAGGTTGGATTGACCCCAAGTACGCCCGCTCCAGGAGATCGGGATTTCTGCGATTTTAAAGCGGCGTATCAGGCAGGACAGGGATATCTCGATGGTGATGTTGAAATGGGCGGCATGGAGGGGAGTGATGCTCTCGATGACATGACGCCGGTAGACTTTGAATGCGTTGGTCAGGTCATTGAACCGGGTGAGGAACAGGACACGCATGGCGAGGTTGACGATACGGTTGAATATGAGTTTGACCGGCGGATATTGGGAGACCCTGCTGCCTTTTCGGAACCGGGAGCCGAATACACAGTCGTAGCCTTCCTCGATTTTGCGGTAACAGGCGACCACGTCTTCCGGGCTGTCTGAGCTGTCCGCCATGACGACGGCAACCACGTCTCCCTTGAAATGCTTCAACCCGCAGCGTATCGCCCGGCCCAGGCCGCCGGGCGGTGTGTTGGTAACGGCACGCAGTTCGGGATAAACAGCCGCCAGGGACTCCAACACCTGCGGCGTTTCATCGGTGCTGTTGTCATTTATAACCAGAAACTCGAAGGGGATTCCCTCGTGGCGCAGGGCGGCCGCCAATTGTTCCAGGGTGGGCGGCAAATTCTTCGCCTCATTGTACGCGGGGATCAAAATGGAATATAGCAGTGTATTTGGTTTCACGATGGGCGCCGGTCCCGACGGAGAAGGTCGTTGTAGATTTCCACCAGGATTGCCTTCAGGTCATAGCGCTGTCGCCAGTCCGGATAATGGCTCTTGAATTTCCGCGTGTCGCTGATCCACCAGATATGGTCGCCGATACGGTTGGTATCGGTATAGGCCGTGTTCATTTTGTTGCCGGTGATTTCCTCACACAGCGCGACCGCCTCAAGCAGCGAACAGTTGCTGAAACGGCCGCCTCCGATGTTATAGACCTCGCCGGTGCGGGGTGCCTTTACCACCTCATGGAAACAGGCCACCAGGTCCGCAGCATGAATATTGTCGCGCACCTGTTTTCCCTTGTAGCCGAAAATGTTATAGGTGTTCCCTGTGATTGCGCATTTCATCAGGTAGGCGAGGAACCCGTGCAGTTCCGCGCCGGCGTGCCCGGGCCCGGTCAGGCATCCGCCTCTGAACACGGTGGTTTTCATGCCGAAGTACCGTCCATATTCCTGGACCATGATATCGGCGGCCACTTTGGACGCGCCAAAAACGGAATGTTTACACTGGTCGATGCTCATGGATTCGTCAATGCCCTCTGCCGCATACGCATGGGCGGGGTCCACTTCCCAACGCGTTTCCTTCTCTACCAAGGGCAGTTCGTTAGGTCGGTCGCCATATACTTTGTTGGTACTTGTGAAGATAAAAATTGCATTGAGGGCATGAAGCCGGGTCAGCTCCAACAGATTGAGGGTGCCGACGGCATTGATTCCAAAATCCGTTTGCGGTTCCCGCGCCGCCCAGTCGTGGCTGGGTTGGGCCGCCGTATGGATGACCGCTTCAATGGCGCCGGCATACTTTTGAAACAAGCGCGACAGACGGTCATAATCACGGATATCCGCGGTGATGTGGTTATAGGCCGGCAGTTCGCCGGTCAGTTCAGCGGCCATAGGCCGTGTGGAGGCGGCGCTGCCGAAGAAATAGGCGCGCATGTCATTGTCCACGCCAAGTATCGTATATCCCAACTCGGCAAACAGGCGGACCGTTGACGACCCTATCAATCCTGCGGAACCGGTTACGATGATGACGCCCATTTCAATCCTCTTGTTGTGTCCCAAATCCGCACGCGAGGAATGCCGAAGATCTTAGAAACGGCATCTTGCCGCTTCCATGTTCTTTATACTTATTGGCTCCACTCCAACAGTTCGTTTTCTTACGTGCCGATTCAAGTGCATCTGTAATTCCAAGAATCTTGACGTCATTGTAACGAATTGGTATCCTGTAGAGTCAACTTCACCGGAGGGCTTGTGCGCTGACAGGACGGACAGCCTTCTCCGAGCGAATAAAAAACAGGCGCGTTGCGGCGGGGAGACCTATTTTGCTGCCCCGCCTTATTTATTGACTGCCGCCTTCAAATTGGCGAGTATCAGACTATGCATATTGTCAAATACGTTCTATTCCGTATTTTTTCACCCCCTACAGAGAAGAATACCGCTGTGGGGGTCAGACCTCTCGTACGGGTCGGGGAAAGGAGCCTAATCGATACTTAAGTATAAAGGATATAATAAACATTTTAACAAGAATTCATGCTGTAACAAATCTTGAATCGGCTTGTAGTATAGGTCAGAAACGGGTTTCTTCGAAAAAAGTTGAATATCAATTAAGTGCCTCCTGGACCGGCAAAAAATAGTTTTCAGGGAATTTTATAGATTTTTTGCCAAAACAGGATCATTTTATGCTATACTATAGGTAGGAAACTGGATGGGTCAGGGTTAAATCCAGTTCGTGTCAACCTCGACCACGTGTTTAAGCGTTGTTTGAGTGAAAGTTGAAATCAATTAAACTTAGGGCATCTCCCCGGGAATTTATTGAGTTCAGGGAATGTTCCTTAATCAGACGGACAGTTAAATCAGACTATTAAAAGCCCTATTGGCCTTTTGACTCGCCCTGTACATCAGTGCAGGAACAAGAGATCCTGAAACAGTAGTGATACTGAATCAGGCAAAAGCGGGGCCGCAACAGGTTTCCCCCCCACTTCCTCCCCTCCCCTTCCCCTGTCGCGGTCCCGCACATTTTATATCTACTCCTTTCGTTCTTGACCTTCCCCGTTTTTCGTGAACCTTTCCGTGCGCTCTGGCGCGTTCCGGGTTGGTCCTGCCGTGCCGCGCTTTGAACCGTCCGCATCCCGGTGATAGACTGTTTCCATTGACGCGGACAACGGGAAAACATGGAACCTGAGGCCCGGGTACGGAATACCCTGTCAAGGGCGTTGTCTTAAAATAAGGCACGCCATTCCAGGGCGGTACGGCCTCAACATGTGGGAGAGACACGATTCTCCGTGAATACATTCGGTCAAAACCGGTATGCTCCAACGCCGCTTTTTCTCGCGGCTGCCGTGTTTATCCTATGCGGACCGATATTCTGGATTGGCGTGGAGGCTCCCGGCAATGAACAACCGTTTCACCTGACGGAAAACAGCGGGCTGTTTCAGCAGGTTTACCCGGCGATTCATTACGGTTTTGGCCGTCTTGCCCGGGGGGAATTTCCGTTATGGAATGACCGGCAGCTTTGCGGCACACCGTTCTTTGCTGACCCGCGCCATGCCCTGCTTCAGCCGCAGAACCTGGTGTTCCTCTTTTTGGAAACGCCCCGCGCCATGGCGCTGCACGCCTTTATTTCGTTGTCCCTTATGGGTTTCTTTTGCGCTCTTTTTTTGCGGTCCCTGCATCTTCGGTATATTCCGTCCGTGCTTGGCGGGATGGTTTACATGTGTTGCGGCGCGACTGCGGCGGCCATGTCGCAACCCTCCTGCGCGAACGCGTTGGTCTGGCTTCCATTGCTCTGTTGCGTGATTCGTGAATACATGCGACGTCCGCGTGCCGTGCTGGCTGTCGCCGGCGGCGCCGTAACCGCCCTCCTTCTGCTTTCTGGCATGCCACTGTTGATACTCTCCGTCCTTGTTCTTTCCTTCGGCTACGGGCTCACCCTATTGTTCGCCGGGGCCTCTGACAACCGGGCGCGGGATTCCGTCGCCGGTTTCAGTCGTTGGGAACGTTTGCGCGGGCTTGCCCTGATGGCGCTATTGGGCCTGTTGCTGGCCTGCGTCCAGTGGGTGCCCGCCCTGGCCTGGATACGCGGGCTGGACGCGCCCCTGCGGTTCCTTACCCATTTTTCGATAGCGGGTGAGACGCCCCGAAGTCTGCGGAGCCTGCTGGCCCAGTTGCTGGAGGCGCATGGGGACCACCGGCCCGCCCTAGCCTACCTGGGGATTGCCGCCGTGCTGCTGATTCCGGCAGCCTTGTTCCACCCTGTTTCCAGAGGGGAGCGCACTTTCCTGTTGCTGGCGACCTTTGGTTTGCCACTGATCACTCTTGCCGACACGGGGGATTCCGCGCTTTCAACCTTGTTTTTAGTATCTGTCTATCCTGCGAGTTTCACGGCCGCCGTGCTGACCGGCCTTGGCGCGGACCGGTTGT
This sequence comes from Candidatus Hydrogenedentota bacterium, assembly GCA_022710255.1. Classification (GTDB taxonomy): domain Bacteria; phylum Hydrogenedentota; class Hydrogenedentia; order Hydrogenedentales; family CAITNO01; genus JAAYBJ01. Next base: position 11,626 of record JAKLHG010000005.1, on the reverse strand, counting down.
TTGTAGCGCGGCGAAGCCCGCGAAATCCGAGGTTGTGGGGGCCGCTGCTGTTGACCGGCGTGGTGTTTATCCTGTTGTTTATGCTGGCGCCCGGCGCCGCACGGGGTCGTATGCTGCCCTGTGCCGCGGCGATACTCCTTTTTTCGCTGGTGAGGACTTCCTGGGCCGGGGTGGTCAGCGGGTGTATCCTTGTCGTCTTTCAATTTATCGATTTGAACGCGTCCACGGTTAATCATCAGCCCCATCCCTTCTTTACCCGGGGCGCCGGCGTTACCGTGGAGGGGCGGTTGTCGCACTTGCTGCGTGAGACAGCCCTGGATGACCGGGTACTGGTCAGCACCTATCCCAATAATATTAATTTACACACCAACATGGGCATGAGCGACGGGTTTCGTATGGCGGGTGCCGCAGGCCTGCCCTTGACGCCTGAACAACGTTGTTGGTGGGACACGCTGGAGCAGTCGGAGTCTCTTGAAGGTGTTGCAGTGGAACCGGTCCGATCCGGGCCGGGGGGACGGCGGGATTCTTCAGAAACGTTGCGAGGCGCCCTGCTGAATGTTATGGCCGTGCGGGCCCTGGCTACGACCTCGGACGGCGTTTTTACCGCGGAGGCGACCCGGGAAATGCAGTTGCGCCGGCGGGGCGGCGATGCCAACATTCAGGTCTATGTGAATGAGAATGTGCTGCCCCGACTGAGCTGGGCGCACGGCTGGAAAATCGCTCTGGAACCGCAGGCCGCCCTGGAGGCGCTAAGCGCGCCTGATTTTAACCTTCGACAGGAATGCATCATTGTTCCACAGGATACGGCACTCGGCCGCCTGGTGCAGGTCATGCCCGGGCAACCGTCCACACCGGGCGGCGGGCCTGCCGACCGGCAGTTGCCGTCGGTCTTACGGTTTCTGCGGGACGAACCCGAGCATGTCGTTGTGGAAGTGAACAACCCGACTCCCGGCATCCTTCTGCTGGGCGATACGTATGATCCCGGGTGGCGTGCCCGTGTAAACGGCCAATCCACGTCCATTCTGCGCGTTAACGCCCTGTTCCGGGGGGTAGCGCTGCCGCCGGGCGACCATGTGGTAACTTTTGACTACCAGCCGCGCTCCTTTTATGCGGGCGTCCTGATTACGCTTTCAACGGTCCTGTTCCTGCTTGTATGGGGTGTATACCGTCTTTTCAGGTCCCGGCGGGCAGTTCGCAAATTGCTTTTGGCCTGAAGAGGGGAGTAGTCTTTGAGACAAGACTGCGGTGATGCCCCGGCGTCCCGGCGGCTGGAGTGCGCCCGTACGCCCCACCGGAAGAATGTATATTTTTATGGAACAAACCCAACGCGCAGGAGAGACACATGCTGACAGGAATCAATCAATGGGCATTTCCCAAAGACATGACGGCGGAAGACGCCTTGAAACTTGCGGCCCGGTTAGGCTACGGGTCATTTGAACTCTGTGTTGGGGAAGACGGGCCTGTTCCCCTGGGAATCAGCGAAGCGGAAGCGACAGCGCTCCGCCGTGTGGCTGACCGGCTTAATATTGTCCTGTCCACAGTAGGCACGGGCCTGGGATGGCAGTATCCTCTGACCTCGCCTTCAGCGGAGGTGCGTGAGAAGGGTATTGAAGTTACTGAACGGGCGCTGCAGGTTGCGCAGTGGCTGGGAACACACACCGTACTGACGGTGCCGGGCATCGTTTCACCAGAGGTTCCTTACGATGCCGCTCTCGAAAATGCCTTGGACTGCATTCAGAAGATGGCGCCGGTCGCGGAGAAACTGCGTGTGGGCATCGGGGTTGAAAACGTCTGGAACAAGTTTCTGCTGAGTCCGGTTGAAATGCGGGATTTTATCGACCAGTGTGAAAGCGACTATGTCGGCGCCTACGTGGATACGGGCAATATCATCTTGTACGGTTATCCCGAACACTACCTGCGCATTCTTGGACGGCGAGTGCGGGCAGTGCATGCGAAAGATTTCCGCGCATCGGCGGGCAATTTTGACGGGTTCGTCATGCTTATGGAAGGCGATGTCAACTGGCCGGCGGTACGAACCGCCCTGGACGAAATCGGTTTTGACGGCGCGCTTACGGCGGAATACGGCCCCTATACGCACAGCCTCGAGGTGATGCTCCGCCATGTGCATGCCTCGCTTGAAGCGATTATTGCGCTTGTCCCATAATTTCGAAGAGAGACCGGTGTGAGCGGTTACCGCCCGTGGCGATTGAGGGGCGGAGCCTGTGTCCCGCAGGGGGCGCCGGTATCGCGATAATCATCAACATTCCCGAACCGGGAGGAGGATGTCTTATGAATGTAGCGATTCTTGGATGCGGCGGCATGGGCCGTCTCCACGCGCAAATGGCCGTCAATTGCGGCCAGAAGGTCAGCGTCTGCGCGGACACCGTCCGGCCTGCGGCGATACGGCTGGCCAAAGAATTCGGCGCGCGGGCAGTGAACGACCCCGAGTCGGCAATTATGGCGAAGGACGTGGATATTGTGGTCATTACAACGCCCACGACCACCCATGAAGTCCTTGTAACAACCGCCGCCGCCGCCGGGAAACACATCTTCTGCGAAAAGCCGTTTGCCCGCACGTCGGCGCAATGCAAGCGCGCCATTGCGGCCGCGCGAAAAGGCGGCGTGAATCTTTTCGTCGGCCATGTGGTGCGGTATTTCCAGGAGTTCGAGGCGCTGCGCGCGCAGGTGCAAGGCGGCATTATCGGCGAGCCTGGCTGGGCAAAATTATATCGCGGCGGCATTTATCCCGGCGCTCCGGGGAGCTGGTTCCGTGATTATGACCAGAGCGGCGGCGTCACGCTGGACTGCATGATTCACGATTTGGACTGGCTTCGGTATGTGTTTGGAGAACCGGAGCGCATTTACTGCCAGGCGCTGATGCGCACAGCGCCGACCCAGATGGATTATTCTCAGGTGACCATGCGCATGAAAAGCGGGCTTATTGCCACGGTGATCGGCACGTGGGCCCACCCCAGCGGATTCAAGGTAAAGGTGGAAATCTGCGGCGAATCGGGCATGCTCCAATTTGACAGTACGGATGCGCCCTTCCGCGCGGAGGCGCGTCAGACCGCCGCAGGGCCCACCATGATCGTGCCGTCAAATCCGGTCTCCGTCAGTCCTTACCAGCTGGAATGGCAGGATTTTATCGACTGGATTGAGGGCAAGTCCCTGCCGCGGGTGACTGCCCGGGACGCGCTGCGGGCCGTTGAAATGGCCGAAGCCGCCCTGAAATCCGTCGCGAAACGCCAGCCCGTAACGTTATAGGAAAGGAGCGCCATCATGATTAAGATCGGCATTATGAGTTTTGCCCACATGCATGCCAACAGCTACGCCGCCTGTCTGAAATCCCTGCCGGACGCCTCACTTGCCGCGATTTGGGATGATAATCCCAAGCGGGGAAAGGCCATGGCAAGGACTTTCGGCGCCCCGTTCATCGCGGACCAGGGCACCTTTCTCCGGGGAGATATGGACGGTGTCATTATAACGTCAGAAAACGTGAAGCATCGCGCCATGGTGGAAGCCGCAGCCGCCGCGGGCAAGTGGATTCTCTGTGAAAAACCCCTTGCCCCGGGCGTGCAGGACGCCAAGGCCATAGTCGCCGCCTGTAAAAAAGCGCGCGTCGGATTGGGCACCGCCTTTCCGTGCCGGTACGCGTTACCGCTGATGGAAGCGAAGGCCCAACTGGATTCCGGCGCCTTTGGCGCCGTATACGCCGTAGCCTGCACCAATCATGGCCAGGCGCCCGGGGGATGGTTTGCGGACGAGGCGCTCAGCGGCGGCGGCGCTACCATGGACCATACGGTGCATGTGGCCGACCTGTTGCGCTGGATGCTTGGCAAGGAGTTCACGAGCGTTTACTGTGAGTTGGGCAATCAGCTTCACCGCAAAACGCTGAAGACGGATGATCTGGGCAGCCTGAACCTCGAAATGGAAGGCGGCATACAGGTGTCCCATCTGGCCAGCTGGAGTCGCCCGAAGACTTTCCCCACCTGGGGCGATGTCACCCTGGAAATCATCTGCGAAGGCGGCGTAATCAATGTGGATGCCTTCAATCAAAAATTGACCTGTTTTGACGACAACGCCAAGCGCGTCGGCTGGGTTCCCTGGGGCGACAATCCTGACCTGGGCCTCATTCAGGATTTTGTGAATGCCGTACGCGACCGGCGCGATCCCGCAGTCACGGGCGTGGACGGACTGTGTGCCACCGAGGTGACCGAAGCCGCTTACAAGGCATTTCGCACCGGGAAAGTCGTGAAACTGTAATCGGCAGTACGGAAATAGATGAAACGCTCCACAGGTGATAACGCTTGTAGAGCGTTTGTCTACCCATACAGGCACTCATGGCACCGTTCCACTAAAAGGCATGCCAAATGCGGCGGTCACCACCACAAGTTCGGATATCTCGCGGTGTGCCCCGGAGTTCCCGTTTTTTCGCAGACCAGTCTATGGATATTGGCATTGACCATATACAATGAGGTATACTTATAGGCCCGCAATCGCAATTCTCTTTTCTTCAATAGTTTCAAGGTAATTTGGAGTGACAAATGAATCTATTCACCAAGTTAGGCCTTCAACTGCATACCATACAGTGGGTACTCACCTGGAATAAGCACAACAATCATTACCCGTCGCCGGTACCGGAGAACTCGAAATTCGTGACGGCCTGGCAAGCTGCGGGACTGATTCAGGACGGCGCCGTGGTGGGCACTTCTGGCATTGGCGGCAACCAGCGCTGTTCCTTGCTGTACTGGGCCATGCGCGACCGGTACCGTGCCGAGGGCCATCCCAAGGGCTTGACCGTGGTTTGTGTCGGAGGCCAGGGCGGGCGCGGGAAAGTGCCGGGCACCTTGGAAGAATTGGCTGTGGAAGGGTTGCAGACCTGTCTTGTCGCGGGTCACATCGAGACGTACAAGGCGCAGATGAGGCTGGCTGACGCGGGCAAACTTGAGTTGCAGTGCCTGCCGCAGGGCACGCTGGCGCTGCTGCTTCAGGCACAGGGCGAGGGCGTAAACGAAATCATCAACAACACGGGACCGGGTACGTTTATCGACCCGCGCACAGGCCGCGGCACGCCGGTGGTGCCGGCGGATGCCCGACAATATGTGGAAGTGCTCGAAGACGGACGCTTCAAGTACACGCTGCCGCCGATTGACACGGCGGTATTCAGTGCGCCTGCGGCCGACCGCAAAGGCAACATTTATGCGAAGAACTGCGCCGTTATCTGTGAGAGCCTTGAGCTGGTCAAGGCTGTGCGCAGAAACGGCGGCAAGGTTATCGTGAACGTGGGCCTCCTGGTGGAAGAGGGATACGACGATATCTTCATTCCGGCGGAAGAGGTGGATGCCATCGTGTATTGGCCCAACGTGGAACAGACCGCCACCATCAAGCACCGCAAGTACTGGGACTGTTTCACGTTGAACAGCAAGACGAGCGAGGCGGAGGGGCTGGCGCGGCAGAAAGTCATCAATGATTTCCTGGGAATTACACCGAAGCGCAAACCGGCGGATGCGATATTGGCCCGGCTGGCGACGCAGATTTTTGTCGACCTGGCGCGTAAGGGCGACCACGTGGATATCGGGGTCGGCTTGCCCGAGGAAGTGTCCCGACTGCTCCATGAAAGCGGCGTCATGGACGAACTGGTCATGATTAACGAAAGCGGTGTGTTCGGCGGGGTTGCCGCGCCGGGCATCTTTTTCGGTGCGGCCATCAATCCGCGGGAAATCGTGTCTTCGGCGGAAGCCTTCCAACGGGTGTACCGGCGGCTGGACTGGGCCATTCTGGGGGCGCTTCAAATTGATGAGCGGGGGAATGTGAACGTATCGAAACGCGGCGAGGGCGCCATTAACTATGTCGGTCCCGGCGGGTTTATAGACCTGGTGGCCAACGCAAAATCCCTGTTATTCTGCAGTGCCTGGGGCGAGGGCGCGGCCTATGAACTGGGTGACAGCACCATAAAAGTCACCGCGCCCGGGAAGCCGAAATTCATCAAGGAAGTGGACGAAATAACCTTCAACGGGCAGGAAGCGCTCAAGCAGGGCAAGACCATCGTCTATGTAACCCACGTGGGCGCGTTCCGCCTGACGGAACGGGGCATGGAACTTATCTATGTGATGCCCGGCATCGATGTGCAGCGCGACATTCTGGACGTGTGCCCCATGCGCATCGTGCTTCCCGAAAGCGGCGCACCGCAGGTTGTGCCCGAGAACATACTGACAGGCGATGATTTCCGGCTGAATCTGCGGGACGCGGAGGCGTAGTCTTTCTAAGGCGGGTACTGCCCGTAACGCGGTAAAGGATGGCAGGTACGGAGCAAAAAACGGGACTTCGCCCGGAAGAAGAGGCGCCTTTGGCGTAACTATCAGGTTATTACGCCACTGGGAACGCCGGCATCCTTGCCGGCAGGGATAGGCGATTAGGGCTATTATGAGTTCAGTTTTTTACCACGAGGAGTGTTGTGCCTTGGTTTGGTTCAAGAATCTTAAAACAACGCGTCATTCCGGTTTTTCGCGGTGGAAAAAGGACGTGTAGCGGAGCGAGTGCCAGGCTGCGAAAAGACCGGAATCCAGTTCCTGAGGCCGTGGATGCGGGATTGGCCGCATTCGTTGTGTTCTTCGAGAAGGGAACTGGGTATTCATTGCAGCGGGACCAATCTGGATTCCGGTATTTTTCGCGTTGTCCAGTACGGTTCTTCGACCCGAGTCGGCGATCGCGAAAAAACCGGAATGACCGTGTTTACGGCTGTTTATAAGGAAAGGAGGAATAGGTTGATACAGGCGTTTTTACTTTTGCTCTAACATGGGCTTAAAAATCAAATAGTTATACCCTCTGTTTTATTTAAGACCAGCAAGAAAGCGCAAGCGTGGCTTGCGCATTCCAAAATATTTAAAACACCGGGTCGCGGGCAACGCCCCCGCCAGGGACACTGGATGATCCATACAAATAAAAAGAGCCCAACGCATTCAAAACACCTTGGTTTTACGCTTATTGAACTGCTCGTGGTGATTGCCATCATCGGTATTTTGGCCGCCATCCTCCTGCCGGCCCTTGCCAGGGCCCGCGAAGCCGCCCGGCGCAAGAGTTGCCAGAGCAATCTCAAGCAGCTTGGCATTGCCTTGAAACTGTACGCGGATGAAACGCGAGGCAATTATTATCCTCCCCGTCAGATCAGAACTATTTATGGCGGTCTCAGCCCGGAAATGATGTTCAAAGGCCGCGCGATGATTCCGGAATATGTCACGGATGTCAATATCATCTGGTGCCCCTCCTGGACGGCAACCCGTGATATTGTGGAACGCTATGACGGCATGAAAGGAAATGGCGACGGCACTATCCAGCCGGAAGAAATCGGGCAGGAACCCTATCATTACACCGGGTGGGTTATCACGGAAGACGTGAACATTCTCGGCCCCCTGGTTGGCACCGTGGGTACGGACACCTATGGCCGCCACAGCGAGGCCGAATTCCATAACACCCCATGGGGGGAGAGCTCGCCCAGGCGAATATAGACACGCAGGGCGCAGCCAGTGATGAGGACTTCGAACTTTCCGATGACTATGCGGGCACACAGGCCGGCGGCGGCACTACTATTTATCGCCTGCGGGAGGGCATCGAACGCTTCCTTATTTCCGACATCCACAGCGCCGCCGCGTCGACCCTTACCTATTCGGCTATTCCCCTCATGTGGGACCATGTCTCGGCGAACCCCAAAGACTTTTCCCATATTCCGGGCGGCGGCAATGTACTTTATCTCGATGGGCACACCGAGTTCCTGCTTTACCCCAATGAGAGATTTCCCATGACGAAAGACAGTGCCTATACTTTGGGCCGATATGGAAAACCCTTCGATGGATTTTAGGGAAGGACTTCTTTTGTCGCCAGTTCCCAGCAAAGAGGCGCTGATAAGCCCGAATTATAAATATAGCCTTCACCGTTTTGCCACAAGTAAGCGACGCGGATAGCATATTCCATGGGGTTGCCGCCCTGCTGCCAGCCAGCCAGATAGGCGATAGCTTCGCTCATACTGATACTCCAGTTTTCGTTGACATCCCCGGGATGAGGAACAGGCATCTCGCCTTCCGCGGGTATTTCGCCTTCGCCCTCCTCATTATTGGTAGTACATGAATTATTGCTGAGTGTGCCGCAAAACTTCGGAGAGAAACTGAAGCACAAGGTACCCGGAAGCACTCGAACCGTATTGTCATACGCATTCAAGGTTACGCAGGGGTCGCCTGGAGGGATACTGATGTCATAGGCTTCCCCACGTACGCCGCCAGACCCGTTATCTAAAATTTGGTTGCCTATAAGTTCCGCGCCGGGGCTCCTTAGAACATTGACCGCCGAGATGCCATACGCTCCATTTTCAGCCACAAGGTTTTCTTCGATAGAGGCAGCACTACCGTCGCAAACGATACCAAACTCCTCGTTATTTAGCGTTTCATTGTGCCTTATGATTGCTAAGGATTTGCTTAAGAGTATACCGATCTGATTGTGGTGCAGTAGGTTATCTTCAATAATGAAGGGACCGCCATAAAAAGTGCCAATCCCTCTGGTGCATCCGAATATCTCACAATTTTGAATCGTGACGTTTTGCCCATCAAAGTTAAGATAAACACCAGACTTGCCTCCTGTAATTTTCAAGGGGTGGAGGGTATCTCCAATCTGGATGTAGCGGCTGTTAATGGTTATGGCATGGCTTTCCGTATCGTTTCTATCCAGCAGGGTGTTTCCGTCGGGAGCGCCGAGAAATCGTATAGGGTTTTGGTCTGCGCCCGCATCTTCCGCTGCAATCGTAATGGTATCCTCAAGCAGGTAGTATCCGGCATCTATCCAGACAATGTCGCCCCCCTGCAGCGGGTAGGTGTCAATGATAAACTGCAGGCTGGTGTTGGGTGTTGATGGCGAAAGGCCATCTCCGTCCGGCGAACCGGGCGCTGTGCAAAAGACGTCCTCTGTCTCTGTGTCATTTACATAAAATTCCAGTCCGGAACCCACGCGAAAAATAGAACTTGCGGCAACGACAGCAGGAGCCTCGTTGGAGGTGATGCGCAGTTGGTAGTTAGCTGCGGCAGACAGCCCGGTTAAATCCCAGGCCCACGCCTGCGCCGTAGCCGTGGCATTGCTGTCCAGCAATAGCCACGAATTTCCGTAGTCGGATGTAACTTCAATGGTGAGGGAGTCCGTTTCAAGCCAGCCCTGACCGGTGCACCGCCAGCGCACAATCACTTCCCCTTCATCGGGATACACCTCGTTGTGGAGCGGTTCTATCAGGGTGAGCACCCGGTCCATGGGGCTGCGGGAGGCCTCGGCGGTGCCGCCATACGCGCCTTGGTTGATAACGTCGCCATGGGGCAGGGTTTCGGCGTTCACCGGATCGCTCGGGTCGCCTGCGTCAATCGCCGGGCTCGATACCGTGTCGAACACCCACGTGACTCCGTCAAACCGGCCTCCTGTGCTGCGCAACCGGTAGTCATTGTTTTCAGGGTCGGCGAAAAGCGGATCCGCAGTGATAGAATTTGAGTCCTGTTGGGTAACCCATCGCCAGTCTCCCATGGTTGGCCGCGGCGCCTCGCCATAAAAACCGGTTAACGCGCCCTCTGATGTGTAGTACGTATTGTAGTCATAAATCGTACTTGATGCGGCTTCATCACGAACGCAGAAACTTCCCGGACCGTCGGCACACACAATATTGTTGCGAAATACATACTGGCTGAACAGGCTATTGATGCGAAGTCCAAAAGAACCGTTCTCAGCAATGGTGTTATTTATAATGTGCAACGATGCGCGCGGGGCATTCGCGTGTATGCCGGTAGTGCCGTTTTTCACGACCAGATTCCCGATTACTTCTTTCAGCCCTGGTTTTGAAAGAACGTCCCATATATTGATTCCTGTACCACCGTTATCGCAGACCCTGTTGCCAACGACGACTGCATTAACGGCATCACGAACTCTGATGCCTTCGGTGATATTGTTTTTAACCATGCAATCTGATATATGATTGTATTCTCCACTGATGTAGGCACCTATGCCGCACCCGTAAATATGTGAATTCCGAACTACAGTATGAGTCCCTGACACATAAATGCCGTGGCCGGCTTGTGTAATATGAAGCGGCCTATCCACATCCCCTATTTGCACGTAGTGACCCGCGATGTCCAAAACCCGTACGGTTGTTGTTTCTGTATCATTCCGGGCCAATACACTTCCGTGCGGCGAACCCAGGAATCGTATGGGATGGCCATCGGCGCCTTGTACATGAGCCCCGACAATGATATTGGTGTCCAGCGGGTAATACCCTGTGTCAATACAGATGGCATCTCCGGGCAACAACGCGTACGTGTCCAAAATGAACTGGACACTGGTATTCGGAGTAGCCGGCGTCAATCCGTCAGCCGTTGGCGAGCCGGGCGCTGCGCAGAAGAAATCCCCATCGGTTGATGCGTCATTTACAAAATAACCCGCAAACACCCTGATCTGAAAAGTCCCGCTCATGTCCCATGCCGTGGTGTCCTCGTTGCATTCGATGCGCACCTGGTACGAACCGCCCGGGGGCAGGCTGGCTACATTCCACGGCCATTCCCCCGTCGAGGCCGGAGCGTCAATAGTCCAACTGGACCACGTTTCCCCGTGATCCTGCGTACACTCGATGGTAAGGGTTTCGGACCCGGTCCACCCGTCGCCTCCGAGCTCCCAGCGTATGGTCTGTTCTTCGGCAACCCACACCTCGCCACCCACGGGTTCCAGCAGGTTCAGCAACCGTTCACCCCACGTCGTAGAAGAAAGAAATAAGGCCAAGATAATAAAAATAGACTTCTGACTCATGGTCATGTTCATAACCCTCGTCTCCTTTTCTAAACTAATCCTTAAACATATCTATTAAAACTATAGTATGGCATGAACCCAACGCATATGCAATAAGAATTTAATTTCTCCCTGATTTATCGGGGTGTGATAATGTTCATCCTTGAGGCTTTTTCCCAAATCGCCTTAGTAGGCGTACCTTCCCAAGTGCGTCTAAGTACCGCAAGCGCCGAAGATTACCCCTTCTGGCGCACCTGGGAGGTACGCCTACTGTTCCCTTTCTCTATGAAAAACACTACGCAGCAAAACCAGAAACCGCGACTCCACAATCATCAATTGTCCATTATCAATTATCAATTAAAATCCAGCACAACGGCGGCACGGCCTGGGGATCGTAGGTGTAAGCTTCCCCGTTCTGCCACAGGTACGCAGCACGGATGGCATAGGCAATAGGATTGCTTCCCTGCTGCCAGCCGGCGAGATAGGTGATGGCTTCGCCTATGGTCATGCGAAAGTCCTGGTTTGTGTCCGCAGGATGAAGTTCGGGGTATTCGCCTTCACCCTCGTCTTCCCCTTCTTCAGGCTCGCCTTCTTCAGGTTCCCCTTCCAAGGGTTCCCCTTCCACTGGCTCGCCCTCTGTGGGCTCGCCCTCTACGGATTCGCCCTCTGTGGGTTCACCTTCAGCAGGTTCACCCTCTTCCCCGATGATGCAGGTATTGCCGCTTAATATGCCGCAAAAGGTCGTCTTAAAATAAAAACATTCCGTTCCGGGCAAGGCCTGAATATAATTATTTACGGCCTCCAGGGAAATGCAATGCGAATACCCGAA
>JAKLHG010000499.1 GCA_022710255.1 Candidatus Hydrogenedentota bacterium | reverse complement strand
CTGCTGGGGAAGCTGGTAAGAAACGGTAGTAATGTGCTTGACACCGACAGCGTAATACAGAGCGACACGTTCAGCATAAGACAGGGTACGGTGTATTTCGTAAGCATTTAAAAGCATGTTGGTTCTATACAGCAGTTTTTCGCTGTTAACGGACGTACGGACACAAAGGTTGGAAACGGCATAAGCGATATCCTCAAGATAACAACCGTCTCCGGCAAATTCCATGTCGATGATACCATTGAGTTTTTCTCCGACAAACAACAGATTTCCTCCGTGCCAGTCGCCGTGAATCACCCCCGTTTCAAAGGCATACCGTTTGTCAATGTCCAGCATTGTCTTGGCATCCTTCAGAAACTTCACGATATTATTGCAGTGGGCGTGGACTTCCTGATCATTGCGCTCCTTGACGGCATGTTCATAAAAAGTTCTGAATGTCTGACGGGGCACTTCACTAAACCGCCACTTCCGTGCATCCCGAGGGGGGGCCGGCATATCCTGGCAAACGTGGTGAAAACGCCCCAGCGCCTCGCCCGAGATTTTCAGGGTGTTCTCGGTAACAGGCATCTGCCCTCCCTCGATAAATGCCTGCAACTCGAGCGCCCAGGTATCCATGGTGACAAAGGTATGACCATCCCGCGTCTTTTGTATTCCTGCCACCGGAAGATTATTATTGACAAGATGACCGACAAGATTATGTTGAAAATAAAGAGCATCAAGCGTTACGGGGTCATTCTTGTACGTCTTCGCCAGGAATTTTCCCGCATCGGATTCCACCACCATTTTGCGGTGGCGGCGCTGATGGGTCGTCGCCAATAAATACGGCATGGCCATCTCGCCTAGATCATAATGTTCACGGATAATCTGGGCGATTATATCCATGCCCTCTATTCTAGTACGCGATGTCATTGCTACCTTACCAACAATTTACCTTGTCACGGGCATCCTGTTTCCACCCCGATGGCAGGCACGCCATTTATGATGCAGACCCACACTGTTTAGCGGAGAGCAACACAAACCGGGTGCAGCCATCCTAAAACGACTGAACAGTTAACCACACAATTCTATCACTTCTGTCAAGAATATTCTACTTTTACCGTGTGCACCGGCTCCGGAATGCCGGACTGTGCCGCCAATCACTAAGAAGGTGTACGGAAAGTCTCTTTGACAGTCCATGCAATTATCACAACATATTTAGATTGCTTCGTTTCACTCGCAATGACATAGCATCCATATAGCCGTCATTGCGAACGAAGTGAAGCAATCTCGACTTTCCGTACACCCACTAAGAACGTCAATATAGCGGACCACCCTGGACAGGTGAGAACCGGACACTCAGAAAATATGGCACCAGACCTCTACGTATTATACACATCGCGCTCCGGAGAATGGCAACCTTGTTTCTTTAGTGCACATCACTCTTGAAGTCTCTGGAGCATCAGGCTTCTGTCCATGGGATGCACGTTCTGCACAATGTCACGTCGCATTATCTTTCCGGCTTCCGTATCCTGTGGATAAGACAGAAAATCCAGGCAAATCCCCAGTCGTTCCGCGACACGGGAAGCGATAAGCGGCCAAACCACACCAATATCCCCGATAATGGGAACACTGCCTTCATGCCGGGCAAAGCCTGACATTTCCATGCGGAAGGGCACCTTGAACAATTTGGTCTTGGGCAGTCCTTCCGCGATAGCGCGTTGCACTTCTCCCCCGCCCTGTTCGGCATTCCACACTTTCTCCAGCGCCGGGTCAAGATCAATGCGCACCAGTGTCTTGCCCTCAAGAGAATAGGTGTGATGCCCCATCCACGCGGACCACATCCCGTGGCCGGTATACCGCTCCAAGGGACCGTCGTGGATCTCCTGTGTCAATGCAACCGCAGACTCTATAATAACATCAGCCCTTTCAAGCATACGGGCCAGTCGCGCCGCACGTTCGTGCAAACTGATGGTATCTCCTATATACAATCCCACCCCCCCGCCGCCTACCAATTGCGGTATGGTCACCAGAACCGGCAGTTTTTTCCGGGCACCCATGCCGATCATGGTGCGTTCATCGGCGCCCAAACCCGCCACCTCCTCGAAGGAGAGGCCCCTGGAACGTGCCAACGCGCTTATTTCAGAGGCCAGCCGTTCCAGATACAATCCCATGGGGTATCCCAGGTTTCCAGCCGCTTTGATGATCGTTTTCCCCTCCGAGGCCCGAAGTCTGGCAATGAGTTCCCTGTCCAGGGGCATGTACTGTTCAATAGCATCAAGGATTTCACCGCTTACCAGCGATAGTTCAAACTCGCCGCCCCTGGGCAATAATGACGGTTCTATTCCCAAGGGCTTCCCGGGGCACCGCTTGACTTCATCGAGAGTCCCGCCCATTTCATGGGCTACCACGGCGGAACTGGTGGACACGCCATCCACAATGCCGATGCGCATCAATTCCGCGATGAGCGTGGTAACGCCTTCATGCACATTCGGGCCGCTGCCGGTAATCACCACCACCCTGCCGCCCCGCTCCTTGGTCGCGACGATGCGGTCTATCGCCGCAGTAACCCGGGCAAGACCCGTTTCATCCAGCCGGGCTTCAACTTCCTTTAGCGCTTCCGGTTGCACAGGCATGGATTAGCTCCTTCGTTATTCCCGTTCACGCAGCATTTGTTCCGCCCGTTCGATATCTTCCCGGGTATCGACACTGAAACCATGATACTCTTTATCTCGCACGGCGGACTCGGTAACCCGGATGCGCAAGCCATGCTCGAGCCATCGCAGTTGCTCGAGGGACTCCACTTTTTCCAGGGTAGTGGCGGGTAAGCGCGTCAGCCGCAGCAGCGTCTCTTTCCGATAGACATACAAGCCCACATGCTCAAAGACGCTGTGGGAAATAGATTCGCGCGGATAAGGGATCAGGGACCGGGAAAAGTAAAGCGCCTTTCCGGTCAAATCCGTGACGACCTTCACCACGCTGGGATTATACAGGTCATCTTCATTCACAATCGGAAACATGAGCGTAGACACATCGACGTCGGTATCGTTCACCAAGGGCGCCACCGCCTCGTCAATCATGGCGGCGTCCATAAAAGGCTGGTCCCCCTGAATGTTGACGATAATATCCGCCTCTATTTTTTGCGCTGCCTCGGCCACCCGGTCCGTACCGCTGGGATGGTCCGGCCGGGTCATAACCACACGGCCGCCAAAACGTTCCACCGCTTCGGCGATACGCACGTCATCCGTGGCCACGCATACCGACAGAAGCGCCGTGGAGGCGAGACAGCGTTCATACACCCGCTGAATCATGGGTTTCCCGGCAATCAATGCCAAAGGTTTGCCCGGCAACCGGCTGGAAGCGTAACGCGCCGGAAT
>JAKLHG010000498.1 GCA_022710255.1 Candidatus Hydrogenedentota bacterium | reverse complement strand
CAGCCCGAAGAAAGTAGACTGGTGCACGGGGATATGATATCCTATAATTAAACAACTGGATGCTTGTCGTCAATCGTGTTCCGGGTATTTCCAAAAGAGGTCTCCGAAAGATGGACAATAAGGTGCTAATCGGCTTCTTCGTCTTCCTGGCCGCCTTTCTGATACTACCCATCGTCGTCCAGCAAATCCGCCTTTCCCAGCAGCCGGAAGGGGGCGTACCCGCGCAAGGAGGCGTTCCCCAAGCCGCATCCACCGATCCCCTTGCCAATAACTCAGAAATTAATCAGCCTCCCTTATTAAATGAAGCGAATCTCATTGGCACGGAATGGCAGGTGCAGGTGGAACAATTCAAGATCAAGGTGACGCTGGATGCGGGCGGCGTGTGTTACGCCACACATCCACTGGCGAAGAACATCACGGGGATGGACTATCTTGAAGGACGCTGGTACGTAAACTATGACAAGTTTTATGTGACCACCTTTTTCGGGGGCAAGGAGTATAATGCCGAACTGAAAATCAGTGGCAGCAATCTCTACTATCTCGAAAAAGACAGCTTTAAAAAGATGGAGCGGTATAGATAGAATTTTCCGCATTCATTGCCGTCGAGGCCGATATGGGGGGTACCCAATGCACCGGACGGAAGTATCCGGGTGCGGGACATCGGTATTTTTACAATCAGAGTATGCAAATCATCCAGCGAGAACCAAAAAAGAGCATCAATTCAACAAGGAGTCAGTCACATGTCATTCGCGCAGTGTTTTCTGCGTATATTCACCGCCGTATGTATCATTTTACTGTTGACCGCAGGTACGGTCATTACGTTTCGGCACGTGGTCTTTTCCGACATCGATGAACTGGATGGCATGTACGATGTATACCGGTACTTTGCCCCCATAACCTTTTTTTTGGATCATTGCATCCACACGGGGGAATTACCCTTATGGAATCCTGTGACGTATTGCGGCATGCCAGTGACGGGAAATCCTCAGTCCTTCCTGTTCTATGCGCCCCATCTGATACGCAGCCTGCTGACGTTCTCCCCCACGCCGGAGCGTTCCAATATCAGCCTTGCCGTCATGTGGGGAATGCACCTCATATTCATGGCCTTCTGCACCTATCTCCTGGGCCGTTCTCACAAGCTAAGTTATATGGGCGCTTTAACGGCGGCGGTCGCCTTCGCGTTCAGCGCTTTGATGGTGCGGCGTATGGGCGAATACCATTTCATAACGTCTCTTGCATGGGTTCCATTGCTGTTGCTGCTCATTAAAAAGGCTATTGACGCGGAAGATTTCTTTGCCAAGATGGGCATTGCCGTTTGTGCCGGGCTCACCTTTGGCATGAGCATCACGGGAGGATACCTGCAAATAGCGAACCTGCTGGGTTTTTTGCCCGCGTTGTACGCGCTTTTCTATTTTCTGCTCAACGCCAATTGGCATCATCGCAAAGGTTCCCTCTACGAATGGTTGCGCCCCTGGCTTCATAATGGCGCCGCCATGGCGGTTGTGTTTCTCATAGGCGCGGGTTTCGCCGCGGTGACTTTGCTGCCCGCCTGGGAACTGGGTTCCTTCAGCCTGCGTTCCATTATTATTCCGCGCGGAAAATTTTCCGATTTATGGAAATGGACCCCGCTGGAGTTTTACCAGAAGATGGTACTGTACTGCGGTATCAAATATGAGGCGGAGACCATTCGCAATTCAGGGATTGCCGCACTGCTCCTGGTCATCGCGGCATTCACGCACCGCAAGCGCCGCGATGTGTTCCTGTTCGCCGGTTTGTATCTCATTTTGTTTGAGTGTTGTTTCGGTCCGCCCCTGCCCATCGGCTCCTTTTTGGAAAAAATCACTCCGTTCCAACTGTCCGCCTATTCCCGGGCCTATGATTTCGCGTTGCTGCCCTTGAGCCTCCTCGCCGGTTATGGCGTGGATGCCATTCTGCAGCCATTGCAAACCCGGGGCCATAACTATGCACGCGCGTTCATACTGCTGCTATTCGGTTATGTATGCCTGGCCCCGGTTTCCAGCTGGATGAAAGAAATCAGTTACGTTCAAATCGGCGATCCGGTTTGGATGCTTCCCCTGGCGGCTCTCGTTGTCATAGTAATCGCCGGAATCGTTCCTTTGAATACCACAGGAAAAGGCATCCTCGGGGCACTCCTGGTGCTGTTGGTTTTCACAGAGACTTTTGCCTGGAACCAGTCCTTTGTGCCCTATTTGACCCGGCGCAAAGTTATGGACGCGGTGGCGGTCAAGCAGGAAGGTCATGCCATACCCACCACCAACTTCCGGGAAACGGACCCCATTTGCAACCGGTTCCAATACTCCCTTCGTTTCGCGATGAATGGCGTGGACCCCGCGCATCTGGCGGATGTGCGCAACTTGTTGAGCGGACCGCCCCGGGAAGGGGATGGATTGCGCGGCGTGAAGGATTTCGAGCCTACCCAGAAAAACTTGCGCGGTAACCTGCTGTTCAAGCGGTCCTTCTGGCTTGCACGGCAGTACGTTGCCGGCGCGCTTCCTGGAAAACGCGAATATTTCCCAAGTGCCACCACCGTGTTTCTGGAAGACCCGGTTGATCTCCCGCTACCCGGTGTCCTGCGGCAAGACCTGACGCTTTCCTCCATTTCAGAAAATGCCCGGGTCACCGATATCACCGCACCGGCAAATCTGTTTGTTCCCATACCGGGCGGACAGAAACGCAGTCTGACTTTTACCGCCGACTTGCCGGAGGCGGTCCCCGGACTTCCCGCAGGGCCCGCGGGGGCGGTGCACAGCGCACTGGTGTATACCTTTAAATCCGATACAAACGCCCAGATAGATGTCACGTTCACCATGCTCGGCACAGACCGTTCCGAGATGGGCATTCAGCACCTGGTACGGCCTGCGCGAGACAGGGAAATCCAATTGGAAGTGCCCATGCCCGATTTCCCGCATTTCAACGCGCAGATTATGGTGGAAAATAAAGGAAGCGGCAGCTTTGCCTTCACCAAGCTTCAAATCAAGTCTGATTTGAATGATGAAGACGGGCTGATACAGATACAGTCCCGTACCGCAAACACGGCGACAATTAAAGTGGGCCCCTTGCCGGAGCCACGCATCCTGACCTTCCTGGATGCCTGGTATCCGGGCTGGCTGGCTTATGTGGACGGTAAAGAGGCGCCGATCCTGCGGGCGAACGAACAGTTCAAGGCAGTAAGCCTGCCGGCCGGTTCCCATGAGGTCCGCTTTGTATTCAAGCCGACATTGACCTTTGTCGCACTCACGATTTCTCTCGCGACACTCGGCCTGTCTTTGATGCTGCTGATTATCTGCTGGTTTCTGCGGCTGCCGGGGACATCCAACAGCGGCCGGGACACGTTT
>JAKLHG010000497.1 GCA_022710255.1 Candidatus Hydrogenedentota bacterium | reverse complement strand
TGAATCCATGCGGCGCTGGAGGATGCACAGCGGGTTAACCGCTTATGACACACGGAGAGGTTCTGGATATCTACGGAACTTGCTGGTACGCGACGGGAAGCGTTCAGGGGAACGCATGGTGGTGTTGATCACCGCGCCCAGCGCATTGCCGGATGCCGACGCTTTTGTGACGGCTGTTCAGGAGCGGTTTCCCGCAGACAGCATTTTCCATGGTGAATTTTCCAGAAGGGCGGAGGTGGCGACTGCGGAAAAACTGACACTGCTCCACGGAGCGCCCTGGATCACGGAAACACTACACGTGACCGAAGCGATGCAAGGGGTTAAAGACATTCCCATCTGTGGGACTCCCGCTGAATTCATCCAAAAAGACCGGCGCGACGTGCCGGAATTGAAGTTTCGCATTTCACCCTTGAGTTTTTTTCAGACCAATCCCCTTGCCGCAGAGCGATTATACGGCCTTATCCGCGACTGGGCGCTGCGAATACATCCTAAGACCCTCTACGACCTCTATGGAGGTTCCGGGGCAATCGCGTTCTGCTGCGCCGCGTGCGCCGAGGAAGTTATTAGCGTGGAGTCCGTCCCCGAGGCTTCCGATGACGGCAGATTTAACGCGACACAGAACCGCATTTCGAATGTTTCCTTTATTACGGCAACGGTACGCGAGTTCTTGAGTTCCCCATCAAAATCCGGAGGCCTGCCTCCAGAAAGCGCTGTAATTGTAGACCCCCCCAGGGGAGGTATGCATCCCAAGGTCATAAAGCGCCTGCTGGAAATGCGTCCCGGACATATCCTCTATATTTCCTGCAATCCCCGGAATCTGGCGGAAGACCTCACCCTTCTCACCGAGGCCTATGCCGTCGTCTCGGTTGAAGCGGTGGACATGTTTCCGCACACCCCGCATGTGGAAGCCGTAGCGGCGTTGGAATTACGGTAACCGGATACTTGGATACTTTTAAAAAGACTCCACTTCAAAAAATAATCCGGGCAGCTTCAGATATTCGAAAAGCACCGCCTTGTTTGCCCCGAGAATACGCACCAGGCGCAGATTATTGAACTCCTCGCCTTCACGCGCCTGTAATTTCTCAACTTCTCCGGTACGGCGGTTAAAAAGTTCTATGAAAATATAGGTCTGTTTCTTTTCTATGTCGTCAATAAAACCGTTTACACGCACCGTCGGCATGTCAAGCATAACATTCGCCTTTGCGCCCAAGCGTTTTAAAAGGAGACTTTCAGTATCCAGCAATTCCGCCACATCAATGCAAATTAACACAAGCCGGTAGCGTTCCATGTCGGCGGCTTGTTTGGCCATTCCCTGCACTTCCCAGCTCAGTTCCTGAAACGCTGCGCGGCCGGCCGCCGTTTCGCCATGACGCACCATGGCATCACGCAAGTTGGATAACATGGTATAACGTTCAACATCTGAAATAATCGCCCCTCCCGCCAGTGTGGTTTGTATGGGGACAACAAAAGGCCTGATTTCCGACAGAATTTCCTCTTTGGTCTGCTGTTTTTCAGTGGCAGACCGGGGTGGTTCCTGTTTCAGCAGTTGTTCACACCCTGTAAAGCAAAGAAGAACCGCCACACTCAACACGATAGAATGGCGCATAGGGAATATCCTTTTTCAGGTTGTACATGTTCAGGTTCTAAGAAATACCAGGTCTCACCTTTATGTTGGAGCAAGGCATGTTTTTTTATCACATTGAAGCATTCCGTGCCGGTCATTCCAGTACTTCACGAAACAGGCGCATATACTCTGTACAATGGATTCCCGCATCTTGACACCATTATTGCAGGAGGCAAGGCGTCCTCAGACTCAAACTGCAATGACTGTATCTTAGGGAAACGGACGGAATACCCCTGCTGAATGTCGGCTCCACATCCTCAATCTTTATAACTCCACGTCGTCAAGTTTGATTTCATTGCTGATTACAGTACCATCCTTGCGTATAAATTGTTTCCGTTCGAGTTTGTTATTGATAAAACCGAGGCGGATAACGGTATCGTCAGGGTTTTTCCAAGTATACCAGACAATGGTGTGGGGCGCGGTATATCCCGTCGCGTCCCGGCGGTATTCACTTTCCCGCTCATCTGCCGATATCCCAAAAAGGTCCTCCAATTCCTCGTAGGTATACCCCAAATAGAGTTTGTCAATTTCGTCCTCAGTAATGGATTTCCGCTCAGGGACAGGTTCGAGGAGTTCACCTTCGGGCAACAACACCGGGGGCGATGCAACCTCCACGTCACGGGCAGGACTGGTTGTCGCTTTGTTGGCAACAAATGAGAGAAGAAGAACCAGGCAAAGCACGATAAGAACAACTGTAAGAACCTGATTGGAAGACACGAAATCATTCTCCTTGTTTTGTACATTCCGTTCTACTATACTCATTTTACGGGAGGAAGGAAAAACTTTACACAGGGAGGCAGGGGACCCTCGTAAATCAAGATTATTCCGACAAAGGAAAGCCACTACAATGCGAGCGCAAATTATTAAAACAGTTTATATAGAGGTTGCGCGAAGGTTAAACGTTCAAACCGACGGGCCCGAATGCTACACGGGTAACAGTTATCGAATAGACCTGATTGCCGAAGGGCCTATTTCAGAGGCTGTGGGCTGGGTCGTGGATTATGCGGACCTCAAATCCTTATTCGAGCCTGTATACAGCATGCTGGACCATCATTGTCTGAGCGATTTGCCCGGCCTGGAGTGCGATTCGTCTCCGGAGGCGTTGGAAGTCTGGATAAACCGTCAGTTATTTCCCCGGCCATCCTGGTTTTCGGGCGTTCGGGTATATCCGGTGGAACCGGGTGGTTTCCACCTGCAGCGCCTGGAAGCAGATATCCGGGCGGGACTGCCGGACCGTTATTCCTTCGCCTTTTCCGCAGCCCAATCCCTGCCCCAGTTGCCGGCGGGACATCCCTGCCGGGAGTTACACGGACACACCTATCAACTGGAATTGGCATGCCGCAATAAGGCTGCTATGCCTTCGGTAGGCAATGCGCTGTACACACGGTTGAACGGACAGTATCTCAACCGGTTACCTGGATTGGAGCAGGCGACTGCGGAACGCATCGCGGTTTGGGTCTGGGATTATCTTGAAACAAATGGCGCGGAACCGATTGTCGTTGGCGTCCAGGAAACCTCCAACAACCGGTGTTATTATTTTGGAAGACAAGCAGCGGAATAATTCCGGGAGGACATACATGCTTCGGGAGACTCAACCGTGCCGAACTTTGGCGTAACCCCGGAAAAAATGCAAGCGCTTCAAGAACGTATGGCTCGTTGCGGCGTTCGTGAGGAAGACCTGGAAGAGCATTTTGTCCGCAGCGGAGGTCCAGGCGGGCAAAAAGTGAATCGAAG